>NZ_JBICJO010000056.1:0-31355 GCF_043103185.1 Shewanella sp. YQ_9 | reverse complement strand
CATGGTGTTGGCATGGTTAATTCCTTTTACTGTTGAATGAGTGATAAAACCTCATCACCCAATGCCAGAAGCATGCCAAATCGTAACCAACTGTTTTAAAACAACATCCAAACCAACCCCCACTCTCCGGGCAATTTCTTGCCCGAATCCGGGCAATTTTTTGCTCGCCGGGCAAGTTTTTGCCTGAAAGAGTTGCCTGAAAGAGTGGCCGAAAGCCGCTAAAGGTCAGAGCTCAATAGCGAACACAAAGGCGGCCAAACGGGGGAATTCTTGTATTACATAACAACATCTTGAACGTCGGCCGCATCTTGGACATTAGTTCTATCTGAACCCGCCGCCATTGGCGCTTTATTCGAATCAGGGGCGGTTTTGGCTGCCGGGTCATTTGTAACGCCAGAAGCCTGAGTGAGCCCCAAACTCTGGGCCAACAAAGTGCGCTTGATCAGCAGGGATTTCAGTTGCCTGTCCAGCAGTGTCAGCTCCTGAGCTGCCCGCTCATTTTGCTGTTGCTTGAGCAGCTCATCGATGAAGTAGGCTCTGGCCAACACGGGGGACAGGCTGCTGGCATACTCGGCCATATCCCGTGACTGACGCTGCAGCGCACTGAGTTTGTTGGAATCAAGCCCCTGCCATTGCTGTAACTCTTTGCTTAAGTTGGCCGCTCGGGTGCGACTGGCGGCAAAACGCTGGAAATACTTGTCCAGCTCCAACAGATAATCTACCTGCTCGGGATAAACATATGGCTCATCGTTAGCCAAAGGTGCAGCGGCAAATAGCTGATCTATCTTCTGCCACAGAGGCAATGCCGTTTCAGTCGGCAACTGGGTCACCTGCTCGGGTGGTTTGGGCGCAAATCGCTCCGGCCAGAATTTCTGCCCTATGGTCAGCCCCAAAGGTTCGGCAAAGTGTCCCGCCGTCAATGCCAGCAACAAGAGGATGAATCCCAGCGGCCAACTCAGCCCCTTGGAATTAGCCTGCTGCTGAGCACTTGTGGCAACAGCGGGTCGCTTGGCCAGCTGTTTAACGCCATCAATCTTGTCGAAGATTTGAAAGCCGAGCGCATCCAGGTTTGGCATCTGCTTGGGTTGACGCGCTTGCATCAGCTCAAACAGCTGCTGACAGGCATATTCACAACGATACCACTCACGGATATTGCCTTCAGTAGCCTGCATATCCTTGAGCTCCGGCAACAACTTACCTATGGCCCAGTTCAGTATTTCGGCGCACTTTTCCGGGCTGATAGTGCCCATCTCTTTCGAGTGCGCCAACACGGTTAACAGTAACTCCAGCCCGGATGCCAAACCGGCAATGCCGCGGGTCTTGGCCGCAGCTACCGAAAAGTAGCTGGCTGCCAGTAGATCCACCCCATCTGTCATCGCCAGAGTGGCAGCAAGATCATAGACCTTTTCCCAATCCGTCCCACCACTGAAGGGAGATTGGCGCCGGTTGATCTCACTACGCATCTGCTGATAGCGGTTATCTTCCCGAAGCTGAGCCGGTGCTGCGGTCATTCTGAACCATCCGGCATTCACTGTTGTTTGCTGTATCAACTTGGTACACCTCAAATTCCATTAAGTTGAGTCCCACAGGGGAATTGGGCTTCCACACTGTGGAAGCCCGGCGGCTCAGTAGAGTGTTTTAGGCAACTGATAGTTGCTGAGCAGATTTGAGGTAAAGGGATTACTGTTGTCTGCCGTGTGGATCCGATAGGAGATATCGCCCTTATCCACATTGAACTGGTAATCCACACTGGTCGAGCTGGAGCCGGTGATCCTGGCGCTGTCGAGCAGCCTGAAGAATGCCCATGGGCCTTCGTAGCTCAAGGAACGCGGTGACATATTCACTTCGCTTGGCACCAAAGTCAGCTTACTCTCGGCCGTTTCCCGCAAGGTGTTGGGCCATACCAATTCGATGGCGCGACGTGGACCATGGGTGTATTCCACGTACTGGCCATCGACGTTGATCACACTACGACGCTTGTTGGGGCTCATCTGCAGTGGCTCCAGGGTGAACTGTACGTCCAGGTTGCCCTTGAGGTTGAAGAAGGCGGTCTGGATCTGTTTCGCCTGCTCTATCGCCTGCAAGACCTCTTTACGGATCAGGCCGGTTTCACTACCTGCCAGCTGGTTGAGCTGATCCATGTTTTCTTCCAGGAACATCCGCATCTGCTGATCATAGAAGGTATTCAGTGTGCCTTGCGGGCCGAAGAAACGTTCAAAATCGGCAATCGACACCTGTTTAGTGGCCTTGGGATTAAAGGGATAACGGGATGCCAGATTCTGCTGGAACTCCATATACACTTCGTTGTACCAACGCACTTCAAGATGCTTGATAGCACTCTGCAGCACGACCTTCCAGCTCTCCTTGGCCAACTTGGACACCATGGAGTCCAGCGGCTTGGGCAGGCCATCGGAAATACGTTCCAGCGCGTAAACAGGGTCGGCATCGTTGAGCTTGAGCCTTTCCTGAGCCGCCTTCAGTGCCGCCTTGCCCACATCCGGGGAGTTTTGGATCCCGCGCAGATAGGCGTGCAGGCGCACCACGGCTTCCATCACTTCATCCAGATAAGCCGGTTTACCGTCCTGGGACTTCAGCATCTGGTTCAGTTCGACAAAGTCACCGTCTATGGTCGAGGCGATACGATACTGAGGCGACTTGAGCAGCGCCTGACGGGCCTGATCATCATCCGGCATATCCGGGAACAGCTGGGTATTGCTGCCCAGCGTTTCCAGCAGGCGCGACAGCGGCTTGTTGCTCATGGCCACATTATCCAGTACCAACACCGCCTGGTTGATGTCTTCGAAATTCTTCAGTTCAAAACCATTCAGCGCCCGGCGCCAGCTGGCGTTATAGTCGGCCAGATATTGGGCCACTATCTTGTTGCGCAGCGCCGTCTTGTCGGCATCGCTGAAGTCTGTGCTGTGAGCCTGGCCGAGTACCCAGCTGTCAATCAACGCCAGCTCGGCAACTGAATCAGATCTCGGGATAAAGAAGCGCTCAAAACCTTGTTTGGTGAGTATTTTCGGGATCTTGAAGATCTCAGGATCCTGCGCCGCTATCTGGGAGTCAAACACCAATTCATTGGCCGGGCCAACGGTCAAACGCAGATCCAGCGGTGCCCCCAACTGAGATACGGAAGAGGACTTGAGGTATCTGTATACCCGCTGTTCTATCGGCAGCAGGCTCAGCTCATTCTGGGCCTGGGCCACCATGGTATCGAATGGCTTGAGCACAGTCTCAGCGTCCGGATTGGACTCCAGCCGTGCATGCTGCAAGTCTGTGTGCAACAAGGCGTAATCCAGATGCTCCATCAGTTGGGTCTGCAGCTCACGATTGCCTTCATAGGCCTTCTGCCAAACATCGGCAAAGTATTCGCGAACAAAGCTGTCGCGGCGGCCACTCTTGTCGGCCAGCATTCTGAATACCCGCAATACCGCCAGCTTTTCATCACTGCCTTCTGGCGCATCGGCCAGATCCCGCGCCACTTGCCGGAGCAGTATCGGCAGATAACGATAAGACAGCAGGTTCAGATAGGTCTCTTCCACCTTGGGTCCTATGGTGTGACCCTGGTAGAGGCCGAGATCTGAGATTAACCTCGGCTTGTCACGGAAGAAACCAAACTCCAGCGTGGCCGCCCGAATGGTGTTCAGTGGCGGGATCACATTGCGGGCCAGCGGATCAAAGTTGGTGTTATCGATAAGCTCGTTGTATTCATTCACCTTACTCAGCACGGCATCGGCCTGAGCGCTGTTGAGCAGGTAGTATCTGTGCCAGCTGCCAATCAAGAGCACAGAGGCGATGGAGCAGGCCACAAAGGACAGCGCCATGATGCGGCGTTTTTGCTTGGCCACCTTGAAGTTGTCCGAAGCCAGACCCGCTTCCGGATATATGATGCGGGTAAAAAGCGAACGGGTGAAATAGGGAGTAGAGTTTTCACTGCGCTGGGCACTGTTGACCGACTCACTCAGGCCATAACGGCGGGAAGCACCATCCACATAGGCATCTGTCGGCACCCCTTGCTGGTAAACAGAGGTCATATAAACCCCGCGCACCAGTGCCGAGGTCGAGAACTGATCGCTTGCCAACGCATCGACAAAAAACTCACGCAGCACCTTGTGGGCACCGGCAATCTGACGTGAGAAGCTGTAGATGGCCGAGCGTTCTTCCTTGTCGCGGCACTGCAGCAGCGCCCTTGGCAGGCCGGCATTGATGCGCTGAATAAAGTCTTGCCAATCCTGATCGAACTCATTGAGCCAGCTGTCGAGATCGTTGACCGAGTTCAGGGAGAAGGTGAAACCGAGGATCTCATCCCGCTGCGCCTGGGTGAAATGGCGGAAGAAGGGCTCGAATCCCAGCAGCAGATCCAGTTTGGTCAGGGTGATATACACGGGCAGACGAGTTGACAGGGTTTCCATCAGCTCGCGCAATCTGGCACGCAACAAGTGGGCGTAGGCCTTGCGTTCAGCCACAGGATCGCTGACCAGGCTGGCCATATCCAGCGCCAACACCACGCCGTTCAGGGGGCGGCGACTGCGGGTGCGCTCCAGCCACTCGACAAAGTGCAACCACAGGCGGCGCTCTGTCTCGCCATCCGGGCTGGTTACCGAAGGCTTCTGGGTCAACAGCTCACCGTCCGGGTCAATCAGTACGGCATCGTCACCTATCCACCAGTCAAAAGAGAAGGGGTTTTCAGACTTCTTGCCCGAGGCGCGCATAACGGAAGAGAAAACAAACTTCTGCCCGGAGCGGTTAATCAGGCTGGTCTTACCGGCGTTTTCCACCCCAAGCACCAGGAACCAAGGCAAGGCGTACAGGTAGTTACGGGTGTTGAGGCTTTCTTTCATGCCCACCATCACCTCGTTGAGTTCCTGCTCCTGGCGTTCCACCAGGATCTTGACCGGGTCTTCCTTGAGCTGCTGCTCCCTGACCTTCAAGGCGCCGATACGCAACAAACGACGCCACTGCACCCAGCCCCAAATAGTAAAGCAAGACAGGGAGAAGATTGTGCTGGCTATAATTCGGGCCGTTGTCGATGCCAACGGTTTCTCACCGTCCAGCTCCAGCCAGGGGCCCGCCCACCAAATCGCCACATTGACCAGAACGAAGATAGCCACCAGCAAAATGGGCAGCGCCGATTTCAGTTCCGGCAGCAGTTTCCTCAAAAAGGATTTGATCATCGACCACATATACATTTCCCTGTACCTAACTCAGATTGACTTTTTGTTGTAAACGAGACATCAGACCCGGCTCCCAATCCGCCAGACTGGTGTCCGTGGCCTGGCCAAGCAGCACTTGGTACTCCACCTCTGCCATAGCCCCTAACTGGTGTTTATCTTTCAAGTCGGCCCCCAGCAGCCGCAGATAGAACTTGTCCCTCGGCTCAGTGGCCTTGTGCAGTTTTTCGTTGAGCGCCGCAAATGCCAGCGACAACCCGCCACTGGCGGCCAGTTCCCAAATTTCCTGCTCGTAACTGTTGCCTTCAGCCGAACCTGAACCCTGCTGTTCGCTGCCGTTGAGCCAACTGCGGGTTTCTTTGGAAACAAAAGGCACGCCGCCTTTGAACGACATATCCAAAAGCGCAGGCAGACGTTCAACAAAGGCCGCCGTTTCCTCCAGAATCGCCTGAGCCCAGGCCGGCTGCCCCAAGGTCTGTGCCAATTGGGCACTGAGACAATGACCGTCAATCCAGAAAGGACTCAGGCTAAGGCTCTGCTCTATGCGTCTGAGCAGCGCCAGATCCGGACTCTTGGCCAACTGGCTTCGATACTCGGCCACTCTGTCGGCAGAGATAGGCATCAGGCTGGTTTCGCCCTTGGCATTGGCATTTTCCGGCGCCGAGGTCACACTGAACCAGATGGCAAAGCGTCTGAGCCTGAGGCCAAGCGCCATGCCAGCCGGATTCTCGGCGATAAAGTCTGCCACCTTGAGCAGAGCTTGCTTGGTAGCCTTGTCACTGCTGTTGTCTATCTCCAGCCTGGGCATATCCCTGCTTTCACTGCTACTGCGGCTTTCACCGGCGCTGGATTCCTGCGCGGGTTTGGGCTTGTTGGCAGGCTCACTGCTGAAACGGCGCTTGAGCTTGGCCTCCAGGGCCTGCAGTTCATCCACAGGCAACTCTTTGGCGGCCGCGGTATCACACAGAGCCTTGAGAGACTGCAGCAATACCGACTTGGTGTCGGGATCGCAAAAATCGGTATCCAGCCCTTCGGCCGCTTTCAGGGTTCGCTGTACTATTTGGGCGAAAAACTTGCGCCTGGGCAACACGCCTCTGGGGCCCGGCGCCGGATGGCAAGTCTCCCAGAAAGAGGCCATAAAACGCTCCAGCAGTGCCAGCGAGCAGGAGAAACGCTCCAAACTGCACTGATGCTGCAGGCACTGCAGCAAATAGGTGAGCAGTTTCAAATCCTTGCTCTTGGTTTCCAGCAACTTTAAGGCCGCACTCTCCACCTCGTGCCATTGCACTTCGGAATGTGAAAGCGACCCCACCTTCATCATCTGGCCTTCCACATAGTCAAACAGCACATCATCGCTGAGGCGCTCTCCTATGGGATTGGCCTCACTGACGGGGCGGCTGACTTTATCCAGGTATTGATTCAGATCCATCTATCACCACCTGCAAGATTGGCGCAGTGGCTTGAGCGCACTGCCAAGTTCTCGGGTATCAAACTGCAAACCGTCTATCGCCTTGTTGGCCGAACGCAGGCGCACATCGTCGCCGCGGATCAGGGCTTTCATCACCTGAATGGCCGGCAGGCCGCGGCCGGTACGGAAGATATAGCCGGTATCATCACTGAGCCAGCGCTGCGACTGCTGCTCGACGCCGTTGATCTGCAGCCCTACCTGGGCCCAGCCATCTTCCAGCGCAGTGGGTAACATCAGCTCGACCCGGCTGATATCGTCGATGCAGCTGAGCATAAGTACCGGACGCGGTGGCAAGGCGCCTATGGCGGGCGCGGTCAACCAGAGATCTTCTACGGCATCCGCTTGATGCCCGGCAATAAAGGCCATGCCCTGTTGACGATTTTTCTCGGACGCCATGGCGACCTGAAACGCCTCGGGATAAGGGCTGCTGTCAGTGGTTTGTTGCGGCACCACGGTTGCCACCGGAGTGTTGAACAGCTCATCGAAACAAGCCAGTCGATCCAGTCTGGAGGGGATTTGGGTACAAGCCTCTGCCTTGGCCACTGTGTCGTCCGAGGCCTGAGCCGAAGCGGCCAGCCCCCACAGGCATAAAAATATAACGCCTTGAATCCTTGACATTATTCGTTAATCTCCAACTTCTGGCATTTGTGGGAAAAGGTGCGTTTCGGCATTCCCAGACTGACAGCCGCCTTGGCTCTGTCACCGTTGCAGGCCTTCAATCTGGCGCTGATCACCGCCCGCTCAAACTGAGCTACCGCCAGCCTGAGATCGGAAATGGCCTCAAACTCCTGCCCCTCTTCGCTGGGTAATTGCGGCTTGGGCATTTCCGAATCCGTTGCCGGCAAAGACGCAGTATCTATCTCGACACCGTCGGCGGTGAGGGCGCAGGCATAATCCAGCATATTGCGCAGCTCGCGGACATTGCCCGGGTAGCCGTGGTTCTTCAGCCGATTGAGGGCGCTGAAGCGGATGCCGGGGATCTGTCGCTGCTGACTCTGATTGAACAGTGCAATAAAGTGCGCCGCCAAATCGGGGATATCCTCGAGCCGCTCCCTGAGCGCCGGTACCTGCAGTGGAAACTGGCACAAGCGGTAGAAGAGATCGCGACGGAACTCGCCACTGTGGATCTGCTCCTTGAGGTTCACATGGGTAGCGGCCACCAAGCGAAAATCGGCGTAGATTTCCTTGTTGCCTCCCAGTGCCCGGTAGTGCCCAGTTTCCAGTACCCGCAGTAACTTGGACTGCAGATTCAAAGGCATATCACCGATTTCATCTAAAAACAGCGTGCCCTGGTGCGCCTGGGCTATCAGCCCCTGCTTATCCTTGTCGGCACCGGAAAAGGCCCCCTTGGCATAACCGAACAGCTCGGACTCCAGCAGGTTTTCCGGTATTGCGGCGCAGTTGATCGCCACAAAAGGTTTGCCGCTGCGCTCGGAAAAGTCATGTATCGCCCGGGCCACCAGTTCTTTGCCCGTACCCGTTTCGCCCTGCACCAACACAGACAACTGTGAGGCCGCGCCGCGCACTATCTCCTGCCTGAGCTGACTCATGGCCTGGCTGTCGCCCACCAGGTTCTTGCCAAGTTGTTGCATGGCATCATGTTGTTGCTGCTGGCGACGCAGTTCATCGAGCGAGCTCGACAGCTGAGACTGATCTGAATTCTGTCGCAACAGCTTATCCAGCAACTGCCAGTGGCGCATAAACACGGCGGCATATTGCTGCCAGTCCTGACGGACAAGCAGACCACTGCCCTGTTGCTCGGCCAGACGCAGACAGAGGATAGCCCGCACATGACCCTCATGGCTCAGCGGGAAAAGCAGCAGTGCCTGCTCTTTGCCGACCCGATCGCACAGGCTGACAAAACCGCTGTGCTCCTGCCAGTAGGCGAGCCGGGCCTTGTTCAGCAGCATGGCTTCGCCTGTCTGCAACACATGGGCAAACGGATGACGAAAGTCGGTAACCGCCAAACAAAGCGCCTGCAATGAGATCCCTTCACACAGGCCAAGGCAGGACAGTGGCTTGAGTTCCCGACCATCGAAGCCCGGCGCCAGAAACAGATGGTTATCCAGCCCCAGCTCCAATGCCAAAGTCTCGAGAAACTGCTGCAACAGCCCATCAAACTGCTGGAATTCCAGCAATTTTGCCGCCTGTTCCAACCACTGCTCAGTCACCACTATCGCGCCTCTCCGAAGAACTCACCGTCACGGCAGCCCAGATGGATCTCACTGACCTCCTCTTTGGCCGCCAGCTTGTTGAGCAGCGACAGCGATAAGGGCGGCAGTACCTGGCCGTCTATAATGGCTTCCAGCATACGGGCGCCGTTTTCACTGCGGGTCGCGCGGCGCATGATTTCATCCACCAGAGCCTCGTCACAATGCACCTTGGCCTTGTAACGCTCCAGCAAACGCTGCTCCAGCGACGCCAGCTTGTAGTGAATGATCTCCTTGAGCACCTCTTCACCCAGCGGCAGATAGGGCACTATCTCCATTCGCGCCAGCAGCGCAGGCTTGAAGAAGGCCGCCAGTTCAGGGTAAAGCTTGTCGTCCAGCAGCTCTGGCTGGGCGCTGTAGTCCACTATCGTCTGATAGCCCAGGTTGGAGGTCAGGAAAAACAGCACATTCTGGCAGTCAATCAACCGGCCTTCGCCATCGGCCAATTCGCCCTTGTCGAACGCCTGATAAAAGAGGTTCAGCACATCCGGATGCGCCTTTTCCACCTCATCGAGCAGCACTATGGAGTAAGGCATCTTGCGGATGGACTCGGTCAGAATACCGCCCTCACCGAAACCGACATACCCGGGAGGCGAGCCTATCAGCCTGGAGACAGTGTGTTTCTCCTGATATTCGGACATATTGATAGTGGTCAGGAATTGCTTGCCGCCGTAAAGCTGCTCGGCAATCTGCACTACGGTTTCTGTCTTGCCGACGCCACTTGGGCCCACCAGCAGGAAGGCGCCCTTGGGACGTCCGGCGCGGCGCAGGTCTGCCCGGGCGGTGAGCATATTCTTGTGCAGGCGGGCAATGGCCACATCCTGCCCTTTGAGGCTATGCCCCAAGAGCTCAGGCAGATGGGTTATCTTGTGCAGCTCATCGCCACTCATTTGCGATACCGGCACGCCGGTCCAGTCGGAGATGACTGCCGCTATCTGGGCCTCATCCACCTGAGGGTAAATAAGGCGTTGATCGCCACTGATGGCTTCGAGTGATTCTTCGGCCTGTTGCAGCTCCAGCCGCAGCCCTTCGAGCTCGGCTTCATCGTCACAATCAAGAATGGCGCGTCTCAGGGCCACCACCTGAGTGACTCCGGCCTGTTGCTGCTGCCACAGGGATTCCAGCTCGGCATACTCACTGTCGGCTTCTTCCTGGGCTTGGTGCAGATGATTCAGGCGTTCTTCATCAACCGGATGACCGAGTTTTTTCTGGCGCTCCAGCAGTTCGGTTTCCATATGGCGCTGATGGCGCAAGTTATCCAATGCCGCCAAACGCTTGGGGGTACTGCTGAGGTTAATGGCGATACGGGCACAGGCGGTATCCAGCACATCGATGGCCTTATCGGGCAACTGACGGCCGGAGATATAGCGCGCCGACAGATAAGCCGCCGAGCGCAGGGCGCAGTCCTGGATCAATACATTGTGGGACGCCTCATAGACCCCGTGCAGGCCACGGAGAATATTCACCGCCTGTTCGACACTGGGCTCATCGAGTTTCACCAATTGGAAACGGCGGCTCAGCGCCGGGTCTTTCTCGAAATACTTCTTGTACTCTTTCCAGGTGGTGGCGCCTATGGTGCGCAGCTCACCACGGGCCAGAGCCGGTTTGAGCAGGTTGGCCGCATCACCGCCGCCTTCCTGATTACCGGCGCCTATCATGGTATGGGCTTCATCGATAAAGAGTATGATGGGTTCGGCCGACTGTTTGACCTCTTCAATAATCGACTTCAGGCGCTTTTCAAACTCGCCCTTGACCGCGGCACCGGCCTGCAACAGACCAAGATCCAGTGACAACAGCTGCACCCCCTTGAGCGCATCCGGCACCCGGCCGTCACAAATTCGCAGTGCCAAACCTTCCACCACGGCACTCTTGCCCACACCGGCATCACCAACCACTATCGGGTTGTTCTTGCGGCGGCGGCTTAAGATGTCGATCATCAGGTTGATCTCATCATCCCGGCACAATACAGGATCCAGCTCGCCTTTGCGGGCCAACTCGGTAAAGTTGCTGGTGTATTTGGCCAGCGACGATTGGGCCTCATTCAGTACCGGCGCGCCGCGTTCGGCTTTGACCGTTTGCGATTCGGAAGAAGCCTGGGTCAGAGTATTGAATTCCCGTCTCAGGGTTTCGCGATTGATGCTGCCAAGCAGAGTGGCGAGATCCCTTGGCAGGTAGCGCTCGGCCTGCATCAGTGCGGCGGCGAAGATGGCGCCGGATCTCAGTTCCGTCTGGCCAAGTTCAGTGCTTGAAAGCAGCCAGGCATCCTGCAGCAGCTCGACCAGCAGCGGTGAAAATGCCGGATAGGTTTCCAGGCTCTCTTCCCTTGGAAGGGTTTCACCGGCAATTTGCCTTACCTGCTCGGCATCGACTTCGGCGGCCTTGAGCAGCAGACGCACATCACCCAACGGATTGTCCAACAGACAAGTCAGCAGGTGCATAAAGGTCACTTCCGGGTTCTGACGGGCAATACAGAGTGATGCCGCCTCTTCCATGGCGAGTTTGGTCACGGCATTGAGCTTGCCGATCAAGGTAGTGAGTTCAATTCGGATCATCACAGCTTCCTCAATTCAGGATCTGATACAGTTGCTTGAGCACGCCCGAGGACTTGTTCGCCAGGGACAGGGAATAAAACAGAAAGACTATGGTCAGCATCAGGCCGAAACCGGCAAAGACTGTCCAAATAGGCATCTGGCGCCCAAGGCGATAACGGGTGTTGACCACATGCTCAGTGGCCCCGGTCAGCAGTTCCGGTTCTTCTTCCCGGAGGTGGCGCAGGGTTTCATAGAGGCGATTGACTATCTTGTCAAACTCCTCTCGGCCGTTGGCCACCACCTTGTAGCGCCCTTCGAAACCCAGACAGAAACACAGGTAGATAAACTCCAGCAGTTCACGATATTTGCTCGGTTCGGTTTCCAGACGCTGCAGGATGCCAAACACCTTCTCACCGCCCCAGGTTTCATTGTGAAAACGGGTCAGCAGCGAATGTTCGGCCCAGGCACTGTCGGCGCCCCAGGGGGTATTCATCACGGCTTCATCGATAAAGGAACAAAGCACATAGCGATAGGCCAGCACTTCGGCGCGATCATAGCCCGCCTCGGTGAGCTCGGCCTCGATGGCCATGATGTCATCCACTGTGTTGTGATAGAGCTTTTCCACATCATCCAAGATGGCCAGCTTGCGTACCCGCAACACCATGCCGATAAGAGGGGATGCCGCATCGATAAGTGCATTGAGGCTGTCACCACGCAGTTGAAACCAATACTCTTTATCGGCATTCATGTTCTGCGCTTCGTCATAGAGCAGCTCTTCGACCTGCTCAGGCGATATAGGCTGTTTTTCTGCTTTGATATCCATTTCTTAGCTCCTGATAGCCCAGAATTGCAGTTCGAGTTCCGGGAAGTCCCCCGCCACGTGGAAGGCAAAACCACTGGAATTCACCAGCATCTCCCAAGCCCGGCTGGAACGCTCCAGCTGGAAGTAGGTGTAACCCGCGTGGTAAGGCAACTGCCTTGGAGCCACCGGCAGCGGAGACAGAGGCACACCCGGCAGCTGCAGCGAAATGAGCTCGCGGATCTTCTCCACCGAGGCGATCTTGGTCTGCTGGATAAACAGTTTCTTGAGTTCGTCCAGCGGCATTCTGGCGCGCACCGCCAGAATGAAGTCGGCCTGTTTCAACAGATCCGGATCCTGCACCGGCGCCACCATGAGGCCATATTTGCGTTTGTGCAGCTGCAGCGATACCGCCTTGGGCTCGAGCACTATGCTGAGAGACTGACGCAGAGTCGACATCACCTGAGTGAACGCCGCTACCGGCATATCGTGGTCATAGGCGGCAAACGCCGGTGCCATGCGGCTGTCATCGGTAAAGGTGAACAGCTCGCCACAAACACTGACCAGAGCCTGATACAGGGTTTCCGGATGCAGGGTCCGCGACAGGGACTGGTGCTGCAACACAGGCTGCATGCGGTTGAGAGATTGCAGCAACATGAAATCGGCCACATCTGCCACCCCGCCCTGGCTCGGCGAGCCCAGGCGCTGGGCGATATTGCGGGCCCGCTCGCGCATCAGACCGGCCATCTCTCCGAGGAAACGGTGCAAAATCGGCACGGCGCTGACATTGTAGTGGCAGGGAATAAAGTTGGGATCCAGCACCACACTGCCGTCGGGACGCTTTTCCAGAATGCGGGCGATGGCCAGCGAGCTGTAGGCGCTGCGATCTTCCTTCTCCAGCATCAATCTGAGCCTGACCGGGCTGACATCAATGGCGGTAAAGTCGCCCTGATGGGTGTGAATGTCCCGCACCTCGTGACGCCGATTGAGATAACGTCCGGCGCCCTGCTCGTCCTGGGCCACTTCGGTAATTGAATCACTACGCAGCGACAGCGCCAGGTAAACAATCTGGTTGGCCAGTGAGCTGTCGGCCACTTCCAGTGCGTCCGGCAATACATCTTCCTGAGGGATGTTGAACACAGTGCCGTCCGGCATTACGCCACGGGCACGCTGAATCGCAATGCGACCAAAGCTGAGATACTCGGGGTTGAGTTCAAGCTCGGTGATCCCATAGAGGTAACCGCTGACCGCATTGAGCCTGGCGTCAGTGAGGTATTCCTGATAACGCTGCTGCTGTTGGAAGTGCTGAGGCTTGATAAACAGCCCTTCACTCCATATCACTCTGTTTCTTGAAGACATTGTTATTCCACTTTATCCAGTACTATGTCCTGCTCACTGAAAAACATCAGCAGGTGATATTCACGGCCCATGGGTTTGATCTTGACGACCTTCTTCCATTGGGCGACCTCGGGATCACTGAAATGCGCCATGATGCCTATGTATCTGGTGTCCTCATCGACAGCGAAATGGTCGATAAACTTGAACTGTCCCGGCAGCAGGGTGTAGTCACTGTGGTCGATATAATTGGAGCCGAGCGCCTCTTTGTAATCCGCCTTAAGCGAGTCAAAGTCGGCGGCCAGAAACTTGGAGTCATCTTCCAGCTCGTACACCACCAGCTCCAGCGGCGTGGCATCGCCGGCCGCATTGGGGTTGACCTTATCGAGCGCATACATGCTGTAGGTCAGTTGTGTCGGCAGGTCTTTGGCCTCTCCCACTGGAATGGAAGGGTCCCACAGTACCTGCGCCGTTTTCTTGGTGGCATTCCATGCCGAGCTGCAAGCGGCCAGCTGAAGCAAACAAAGCCCGATTAAACCCAGCCTTATCAGTCCCATCAGAATTCCCTTTGCAGTTCCCTGAGTTTCTTGTCATAGGCCTGTTCAAACACTTCCCAGAAGAGTTTACGGAAGCCCTGTTGACGGGATGACGTCAGCTCCTGGTAGTAGTTCTCGTACATTTCCCAGGCCCAGTTATCACCAGGGTTGAGCGCCGACTCGCTCACCTTGCGGTATTGGCTGAAGCGCCTCAGCAAGGTGTCGGGTGAGAAAGACTTGAGGATGTAGTTGAGCGCCTCTGTGATGGCATGCTGTACCGCTTCATTGTGGTACTCGATGGAATTCAGGCTTTCGCTGATGGCGGCCGCCGGAGACAGATGCACCGGGCTCTTGTTGTCATCAAACAGAGTGCGGACGGTTTCCTGATAATCCAGCCCCAGACGCAGCGGGTTATCTTCGATGGGCTGCAGGTTCTTGTTGATCAGATCATAACGGCTGCTTTGCGCGTCCTGATGCAGTGACAGCAGGCCTTTAATGGCGGCCTGCAAAGCAGCGCCCATTTCAATGGCCAGTGCCTGCTGGGTGCCTGTGTCGTTCATATCACCCAACTGTACCCCTAAGCCGCGCAGCATAGGGCCGGTGGCGATATGGGTGCCTTCATCGGCGGGCCAATCATTGCCCAGGCCGTTTTTGACTTCAGATTCCAGTAAGTCCAGTGCATTCTCGTCCATAATATTGTCCATTTTCGCTCGTTTGTTCAGATGAATAGCCGAACCGGTATCGAAGTCCGTGTCGGCCTGGGCGGTAAAATTCTTGCCTTGCCAGTAGAGTTCCTTGGCCAGCAGGGATTCGGCGTTTTCCTGCTCTTTGGTCACAGATTCCTGGTCAAATTCAACGCTTTTGACCGCGGCCTGTTGTTGCCTGTCCAGTGCCAGTAAAGGGTCATCCAGACTGGCATCGGTTTCTTCCTCTTCTTCGGCGGTTTCCGCCTGAATAAGTGAACCGTTCTCAGACTTGAACCATTCAGAAAGCTGGCCGGTTACCGGGTCATCGGCCTGCTCGCTGTCGAGCAGCGTCACCCGTACTTTGTAGGGGCCAATGGCGATATGATCGTTCTCATTCAGCCGGGCTTTGCGATCCCGCCCAAGCTCCACGGTGGAGCCGTTGAGAAACACCCGGCCGCAGAGATCTTCAATACAGAAATGACCGTCCAACCAGAGGATGCGACAGAAGTAGTCGCCTATGGTGCGCTCCCTGTCCCTGAGCACCCATTCGCAACCTGGGCCGGCGCCTATCAGGCCGCCGTCCTTGTTCATTCTTGTGTGGGGCACCAGGCCTGACTCCAACAGCTGGGAGTTCACCACATTCAACGCAATCAAATTACTCAAGAGGCCAACCTCCCTTTATTGCCTGATTTGAATCAATACGCTCTTGCGCGTGCTATCGCCCTTGCCGAGGAAAGAGGACCATCCCAATTGGCCGCCCTTTTCTTCCCCCAGTTGCAGCAGCGGGGCTTCATCTTCCCTGAGCGTCAGCTCAAGGTCATAGGCCATCTGTTCCCGCAGGATCACTTCCATCACCTTGCAAAGTGGCTGGAACTCCCGCCCGGATGGCAGAAAATCGCGAAAACGCTCTAACGACAGCTCTTCCATGCAGAGCACAAACTTGCCGCACAGATCGCCGACCCGCTCCCCAAGCATGGTGTCTTCCCCCAGCCTGGAATTGGCCATCCCCAAACGGCAACGCTGGGACTCGGGGATCTCCACCTGTCGCAGTTGCCATTGGCGAATGCTCACCTGGGGCAGGTCGAAACAGTGCGCCACTATGCCGGCAACCGCCTGCGGCGAGCGGCTGCGACCGGCGAGCATGCCGGCGTAGGCCAGCATCTTGCACCAGTTGATTGGCGTGTCGCCGCGGATATCCTCGTTGGCCAGCCCCACCAGGGCGTAGACCTGGGCCGAAAAGCTGTCGCTGGCATCGTCCTGAAAACGCACGTAATAACGGTATTTGCGCCACAGGCGATACAACAAGGAAATCAACCTGTTATTAAAGAAATCCAGGAAGTTGCGCCGAATGCCGTCTTCATCGTCGAGCAGCATATCCAGCAGGTAACTGGGCAGCGGCGACTGGGCGCCATTGAGACCGAGAAAACAGGTCTCCAGCCGCAGGCGCCCATCCCCCAGAGACTCGAGCATGGAGATATCCGCCGGCGCAAATCCAAGGCTTGGATTGGCGCTGAACTGCAACTCACCGGCCAGTTCCCACTGGGCATCTTCCGGATCTCTGTCTTCCAGTTGGTGCAATAACTCCACCAACTGGAAAAAGCTGTACTCACGGTAGTCCTGCGGCAGCCTGCTGCCACCCGGCTCCGGAAAGGTTATATCAGCGGTTGTTGACCGCTCTGGATATCCCATGTGTACCTTTCCTTGTTATGAGCATTGATAACCACCAACTCATGAAACGAGTTGATGCTGGCGTAGAGGGCAAAAAAGTGGTTCAGCACAGTGCCGAACAGGTAAAGGTCGCCCTCGGAGCCGAAATACTGTTGGTCGAGTACCAGCTCTGTCTTGAGGCCGCGAACCGGCAATCCCCTGACAATTCTTTCGGTCGGCCCGGACTGAATACTGCTGATGCCGTCGAGTCGCATCCGGGTGACCCGCTCGGCTTGTCTGTCGACCAACGCCTTGAAGTCATAGGCGCGGATGATGGAACAGATGGCATCACGGGACAGCAGTGACAGATAGTTGAGCGACAAGTTGGAGATCAGGGTCCACAGCAAACTGCCATCGAGCACAGGCCGCAAAGGGTGGCTGGGCTCGGTGATATTGCTGAAACGGGCAAAGCTTGGCGATGTATCTGTGGCGACGCAGATGTCACCCTTGCCCAACTTGGTCGGCAGTTGCCGGTTGGAGCAGGTCAGTGTCACCGACACGGCTTCTGTCATGTCCAGGCACTGGGTCTCATCGCTGCGCACAAATGAGAGGCAATGATCCAGGCCGTCGTTGCGCATGCTGTCGCGCACCCGCATCCGGTAATAAAGCGCGGTGCGATTACGGGCGCGCTCCACTTCATGTTGGAAACTCTCAAACGGCGAATAGATCCGCTGTTGGCCGCGCATTCTGCCCTCATTGGAGTCCAGCCAACCCTGCACCTTGTCGACACTGAAGATTTCAAAGTGAGATGGATGGCGACTGGAGGGCACAATCGGGTATTCGACCCGCTTGCCGTTGAGATCGATAGGATCGGCGTCGTGCTCAAACAGGTTGATAGCCGGAACACAGTAAAGCAGGAAAGTATCCTGACGCACATGCACGTCGGCAGGCAACGTCTTTGAAAAAGTGAGTTTGAGGCTGAAGTCACCCTTGAGATATTCGGGGATACACTTGGCGATTCCCTTGATATCGAAGAAATGAAACGCCTCGGGGAATGTCAGGTACTCCTGCAGGATCCGGTAGCCTTCATAGACGTTTTTCGGATAGGGCAAGATACCGCTGCCGGCCTCAAATCCTACTGACGCAAAGCTGCTGCGCGGCAAGCGATAGCAGCCATGGGCGCCGACAATTTCGATAGAGTCCAGATAATGATTCAACCAAAGATACAGCATCTGGGCACTGTAGCTTTGGCCTCCCAGATAAAACCTGAGGCTTTCCAGCCCCATTTCAAGCAGGGAGAGGTCGCTGTTGTTATCAAAATCCAATTGAATAATAGAGGCTTCCCGGGAATGGGAAGCATCTATATGACGGATTTGCACCGGATAAACATCAACAGGACGACAGGTACGAAAATGGCAGATCTGCCCTTCAACCGGATGACTGTCCAGCATACAACCGGCCGCAATCTCCTGCCTGTGGGTGATCCCCTTCTCATGCGGATAGAAACGCATGATGGTATGACTGGGAATAGGCCTGAGATAGTTGGGCCACAGCATGCTGATCATCGAGTGAGTAAACTCGGGGAATTCATCGTCAATCTTTTCCCTGAGTCGACCGGTCAGAAAAGCAAAGCCCTCGAGCAAACGCTCGATATCGGGATCAGTGTGGTTACCGTGAAGATAACGCGCCAACTGCGGATGGATATCCGAAAATTCCCGCCCCTGCTCTCTCAAGAAAGCAAGTTCATCCCTGAAGTATTTGTCCTGAGGCACTGCTAAACCACTCTGTATCTGCGACTGTTATCCAATAACAAATCGATCTTCAACTTATCCTTGTTGGAAGCCACTCTGATGCTGCCGTAGATGTGGAACCTGAGATTCATCGGATTGCCCTCATCGAACAACACGCTGACATCAATATCTGTCAGCCTGGGTTCAAAGCGGCTCAGGCAAGCCTTGATTCCGTTACGCATCCTCAGGCCAAGATCCACACTGCCGGAACTGGCATCATTGAAATCGAACAGTCCCAGTTCAGGACAGCTCTGGCTTTCTCCAATGCGGGTATTGAGAATATGTGAAACATTACGTTTGATGGAATCGACGACAGCATCCAAGCTGCTGTCGCCATATCCACTTTGGCGTTCGGCTCCCAAGCGTTCAAAGAAGCCGACACCAAAAGTTCCGGAGAAATCATCGTTCAACAACGTGATTACTCCTGATCCAAACGTCCTACCAGCGACAGTTCAAAGTTGGCACCCATGTACTTGAAGTGCGGACGCACAGCCATGGAAACCTGATACCAACCTGGATCACCCTGAACATCCATCACCTCAACCTTGGCGGCACGCAAAGGACGACGGCTACGAACATCTGCCGGTGGGTTTTCCTGATCGGCGACATACTGTTTGATCCAGTTGTTCAGCTCGCGCTCCAGATCCTGACGCTCTTTCCAGGAACCTATCTGCTCACGCTGCAACACCTTGATGTAGTGTGCCAGGCGGTTGATGATCATCATGTAAGGGATCTGGGTACCCAACTTGTAGTTGGTCTCGGCTTCCTTGCCTTCCTTGGTGTTGGGGAACACCTTGGGTTTTTGAATCGAGTTGGCAGAGAAGAAGGCCGCATTGTCACTGCCCTTACGCATAGTCAGGCTGATAAAGCCTTCATCGGCCAGTTCAAATTCCTTGCGGTCGGTGATCAAGACTTCGGTCGGGATCTTGGACTGCAAAGCGCCCATGGATTCAAACACGTGTACCGGCAGATCTTCCACCGCACCACCGCTCTGTGGGCCAATGATGTTAGGACACCAGCGATACTTGGCGAAGCTCTCGGTCAAACGAGTAGCCAGAGCAAACGCCGTGTTACCCCAGAGGTAATCTTCGTGGCTGGCGCTGACATTTTCACGATAGTTAAAGCTGCGAACCGGGTTATCGATTGGGTCATAAGGCACACGCAGCAGGAAGCGAGGCGCCGTCAGGCCTATGTAGCGGGCATCTTCAGACTCACGCAGCCCACGCCACTTGGTGTACTTGGGGCTTTCGAAAGTAGACTTGAGATCCTTGAGATTCGGCAGTTCTTCAAACGAGTCGACACCGAAGAATTCAGGCGCAACTGAAGACAGGAATGGCGCATGAGCCATGGCTCCAACAGCACCAACGTACTGCAGCAGCTTCATATCCTGAGTCGAAGGGGTGAAGGCATAGTTACCGACGATAGCACCGACAGGCTCACCACCGAATTGGCCGTAACCGGCAGAATAAACATGCTTATACAGACCGGACTGAGCAGTTTCCGGTGAAAATTCAAAATCATCCAGCAGCTCGTCTTTGGTAACGTGCAGCAATTCAATTTTGATATTCTCACGGAAATCGGTTCTGTCAACCAACAGCTTGAGGCTGCGCCAGGCTGATTCTATCTGCTGCACCTTTTCATTGTGCAGAATGGCATCCATCTGTTGGCTGATCTTCTTATCCAGCTCAACCAACATCTTGTCGACCAGAGCCTTGTTGACCGGCTCGGCAGTGTTGTCTGTCTCCAGAATGTTACCGATGAAAGCAGCAACACCACGGCGAGCAATGTCATAGCCTTCATCCACCGGCGCCATCCGGGTTTGTGCCATTATCTGATCGAGCAGAGTTGCATTGGCACTTTGGGAAGCGCCTGATGTTTGATTTTGAACATCCATGAATTTTGATTCCTCAATTACACTTGTGTCTATATCCGAGACATAATCCACAGCCTATCTCCATAACGGCTTATATTGGCTTGAATTATTGTTCCATCTGCTGCAATTCACTCAGCAGCTTTTCTCTAGACTCTTCCGTTGCAATTAATTCCTGCAACTTAGCTCTGAAGGCAGGAATATTTCCCAATGGTCCCTTAAGTGCAACCAAAGCTTCACGAAGTTCGATTAACTTTTGAATTTCAGGAACCTGCTCACCGATAGAATCAGGTGAGAAATCTTTGAGGGAATCGAATTTAAGATCAACAGACAACTCAGCACCATCTTCATCTGTCAATTTATTGTCAACTGTCGCAGAAATTGACAGATTGGCTTCTTTCATAACGGATTCAAAATTAGATTTATCAACTTGAACCGTCTTACGCTCTTCCAATTGAGAGTCTTCAGGATGACCCTTAAAGTCACCTAAAACCAACAACTTAAGAGGAAGTTCCATTTCACTCTGTTGATCACCCGTAGAAGGAACATATTTGATGTTAATACGTTCCTTCGGAGCGACTGAACCATCTTTCGCCATGAGATTATCTCCATATAAGATCTTTTACGACTGGTAAGTCCATTTCAAAAGCAGACCTAACTTACAAGCCCAACAAGTTATAGTCAATCGGCGTTTCAGACCTTAGTATAATAGGCGCAATCACATTTACTTAACAAAGGAAACAATAATATTAAAACATATAATACTTTAGTGGGGTGGATATTATCCCAAAAGGTTAAATTTAAGAACATTAGATAATCAAAACTACTTTTTTATAGAGATGGCATGCCATTAAAAAGTCAGTTTCAAAAGCAAAAAGTAAGAGATCTCTTACAGTGAATAAAGAAAGATCCTTGGCCTATTCTGCAAAAGCGGGAAAAAACCAAGACCTAAGTATTAGCGTTTGTTAAATTACAGTAACCGGTCAAAAAACCAAGCCAGAGACCAGAGACTAGAGAGCAGAGAGTCACCAAGCAAGCAAAGGACCGCTAAGGAAGCTACCTATGGGTCCCATACGCGCTCTACATAGGTAAACAGAAGTGGGTGCGAGGCGAGTCTCACCGCGAATGCTATAAACAGTGACCACTTTTCTTTGCCCATTGTTTCCTGCTTTGCCACATCAATCTAGCTGCCCGGCATCTTGGATGGCGGCAGAGATTCCAAACCTATTCGATACAACTAGAAAAGTGTTATCTCTAAGCAGCCTCGACAAGGAAGTGAGTGGTGCCTGTGATACCCAATAGGAAGCAGCACCTTTTCGCTGGATCTGGAGTGACTTCTTTAAACAGGTAAATACTGCAGGAAGGCCCGAATGGTTAGGGACTCCTTCAAGGCCAAGAGTTCATTATTTGCAGGATGGGTTGCTAAGATCTCTGCTGAGATATAACTACATCAGCAGAGATCTTATCTTGTCGTATCCATGATCTTGCTAGTGATAGGCTTCCACATCGTAAATTGCATCGATATAAATAACCGGCGTCATTTCCTCGACAATTCTCTTTGCCTTTTCTTCAGCCGCTGCAAGCTCTTCTTCGGTAATAGGTTCACCTACATTATCTAGCTCATATTCTAAAACATCTAAAGCTGACTGATCTCTAAAAAAATCTTTCTCAACTAATACATATGGAAGGGCTTTTATTAAATAGCTTCGATCGGAATTAATTTTAAACTCATCTATATTTCTGAATAGAATTCCGAGAACTGAATTATTGCCCAATTTTATAGCCCTATTTGCCCAGTAAGTGGCTCGTTCATAACCTAAAACAGGAGCAAAAACGCTGCTCAATAAATCCATTGCGGGTGTAAAATTATCATTGGCAGCCATAATCAAGAGGGAGACGACTTTTCTGGCCTTCTCATCGCTTAGTTTTCCATCTTCATAGCTCTTCCCATAGCCTTTCGCTAAATAGACCAATGGCGCATAGTACTTTTGCTTTGCCGCTTCAGCCGCCCTGTCGGCATCCATAGAAACCGCATAACGACTCAGTACATCATCTGGATTGGCTTGCAAGCGCTGCTGGAAAGCTTCCCGCGCCTTGTCCGCCCAGGTATCATCGCAGTATAACTGCCAAGATACCATTCACAATCCTGAAGGGTTTCTCCCGTTGGTACCAAGCGCCGCATCGCATAGGGGTTTCCGGCCATAGCAGCCTCATGGATCCATTTGTCTCCAGCAGACAGAACACTGGAGCGCAAGACCGTCATACCATACCATAACATGGCATCACTGTTGCCTGCCTCGGCCAGCGGCAAGAGAGCCTTTTCGGCCAAATCCCTTCTCAGCGACTGCAACTCATATAAACCTTTGAATAAAGGATCACCGGGTTTGACCAAGCTACTGGCATAGATATCCGGATTGGGCTGACTCTCAGCCGCCAAAGCCAGTAACTCGTCATTATCAATAATTGCAGCATGGGGGCTGGGTTGTGTACTCTGGCCGCCATATAACCACAGCCCGAACAGGCATATCAATAACACCAGTGTTCCGATTGTTCGCAATGAAACACTAAAAGCAACTAATTTAAACTTAACCGTTTGTTGTCTCATCTACAGATAGTAGGATTAATAATAATTATAATAACGATGATCGAATAACTCATCGATATATACAACAGGAGTTATTTCTTCAATAATTTTTTTCGCTTTCTCCTTGGCATCACTCAGTTCAGCTTCAGAAAATGGCTTATTTATTTTACCAACATCATCATTTAAAAGCTGTAACAATCCGTCATCACCAAAATATCTATCAGCAACATATGCCGATGGCAACGACTTTACCAGATACTCTCTTTTAGATGTATCTTTAAACTTATCTTTATTTATAAAATATATTGAATTTGCCGAGTGACTACCTAACACCATTGCTTTTTCAGACCAAAATATTACTCTTTCATAGCCGATAGTGTTATCGAATGCACCGCCTATTAGCATCCGCATCGCCGGGACAAAATTATCATTTGCTGCCATATTCAAAAGTGAAACCAGCTCAATCATCTCTGCATCACTTGGACTTTTCCCCTTTCCAAAAGAATTAAAATATACATTAATCTGCTCAACCATTGGTGAATAGTACTTGCCCTTTGCTGCCTCAGCCGCTCTATTCAACGCCTTTGAAGCAGCATAACGAGCCCGCACATCTGTTGGGTTACTTTTTACAATTTCTTCAAAGGCTTGCTGGGCTTTATCCGCCCAACCCCGATCACAGAAGCCCACCAAGTAAAAATGGCAGGGATTTTCTTTGTCTTTAGTGGGAATAAGCTTTTTCATCGCATAGGGATTACCCAGCTCGGCCGACCGCTCTATCATACTCGGCGCATCAGAGCTGAGTATATTCAGCCCCAATGATGCCAAACCATACCAATACATTCCCTTTGGATTATCGCTACTGGCAAAGGCCGCCAGCTCACCACTGGCGGCACGATACTGCTGTAACTGCAACTTATAGAGACCGGAAAATAAGGGGTTGTCGGGTTTAATCAAGCTACTGGCATAGATGTCCGGATTAGGCTGACTCTTGGCTGCAAGTGCCAAGAGCTCCTTATTTTCAAGAATGGGTTGATGCGAATAGCTAAGATCCCTGTTGATATATAAGTAGATAACAACGGCTAAGAGAGCAAAAAACGAGGCTACCGCCAGCAACTGCAACCCGACCCGCTTCTTCTTTGCAGAGATCTTTTCAAACTTCTCTATGATTGTGCCTACAGTCGCATCCATGCTTACCTCTGCTAGTGATAGGCTTCTACATCGTAAATTGCATCGATATAAATAACCGGCGTTATTTCTGAGATGATTTTTTCGGCTTGTTCTTTAGCTGCTGAAACTTCGGCTTCACTTACAGGTGCGCCCCCCTTATCAAGGCTTTTTATAATCATAAAGTCGACATTACTTTCTCTATAATACTTTTCAGCGGCATATATATAGGATAAAGCGACCAGCATTTCATCTCGATTCGTTCCTTTCGGCCACTCTTTCCTATTCACGTGAATAATTGAACGTGAGGAGTTAAAACCTAAATGAAATGCTCTTTTAGCATAATAATTGGCCATTTCAAAGCCGATAACTTTATAGAAAATACCCGCCAGCATATCCATTGCCGGTGCAAAGTTATCGTTAGCCGCCATTTTGAGTAGAGTCACTACCTTAGCTGTATCGGCTTCACTGAGTTTACCAGCCTCGTAAGCTAGACCATAATCGAATGCCAGACTTACCATAGGGGCATAATACTTCTGCTTAGCCGCTTCTGCCGCCCTGTCGGCATCCATGGAGGCTGCATAGCGACTCAGTACATCATCGGGATTGGCTTGCAAGCGCTGCCGGAAAGCTTCCCGCGCCTTGTCCACCCAGGCATCGTCGCAGTAACTGCCAAGATACCATTCACAATCCTGAAGGGTTTCCCCCGCCGGTACCAAGCGCCGCATCGCATAGGGGTTTCCTTGCTGAGCCGCTTTATTAATCCACTCTACAGCCGAGGCTGTACCGTATACACCGGCGCCCATATTGGTTAGCCCATACCATAACATCGCATCTGTATTTCCATCCTCGGCCATCTTACCGAAAACCTCAACGGCAATATCATCCTTACCCTCCTGCAACACCTTTAAACCTACAAACAAAGGATCACCGGGTTTGACCAAGCTACTGGCATAGATATCCGGATTGGGCTGACTCTCGGCAGCCAAAGCCAGTAACTCATCATTTTCAATAATCGCAGCATGTTGGCTGGGTTGTGTACTCTGGCCGCCATATAGCCACAGCCCTAACAAGCATATCGATAATACCTGTGCTGCAATGATTAATTTATGGTTTTTATTAAGTTTTGAACTTTGAGTTTGCATCATCAAAGCAAGCCCTCTGTTTTCAGGATGGAGGGAAATATCTCCATTCGGGGCCAATTTACGGATGACACCTACTCTTCCCTCGCATCCTCGCTCGCTCATTATCTAAACATTTAGTAGTTATAAGATTCGACATCATAAATCTCATCGATATAAATAACCGGCGTTATTTCTGAGATAATTTTTTCAGCCTGTTTTTTAGCAACTGAAATTTCAGCATCAGTCACAGGTTCTTCACTCTTATTAAGTCTGTCTATAACCCTAAAGTCGACGTTACTTTCTCTATAATACTTTTCTGCCGCATATATATAGGATAAAGCGACCAGCATTTCATCCCGATTCGTTCCTTTAAGCCACTCTTTCCTATTCACGTGGATAATGGCATCTAAAGAGTTAAAACCTAAATGAAATGCTCTTTTGGCATAATAATTGGCCATCTCAAAACCGATAACCTTGTAAAAAGTCCCCGCCAGCATATCCATTGCCGGTGCGAAGTTATCATTGGCCGCCATTTTTAACAGGGCTACCACCTTGGCAGCATCGGCTTCACTGAGCTCCCCAGCCTCATAAGCTAGACCATAATCAAATGCCAGACTTACCATAGGCGCATAATACTTCTGCTTGGCCGCTTCAGCAGCCCTGTCGGCATCCATGGAGGCTGCATAGCGACTCAGCATATCATCAGGATTGGCTTGCAAGCGCTGCTGGAAAGCTTCCCGCGCCTTATCCGCCCAGGCATCCTCGCAGTAACTGCCAAGATACCATTCACAATCCTGAAGGGTTTCTCCCGCCGGTACCAAGCGCCGCATCGCATAGGGGTTTCCGGCCATAGCAGCCTCATGGATCCATTTGCCTCCACCAGATAGAACACTGGAGCGCAAGACCGTCATACCATACCATAACATGGCATCACTGTTGCCTGCCTCGGCCAGCGGCAAGAGTGCACTTTCGGCCAAATCCCTTCTCAGCGACTGCAGCTCATATAAACCTTTGAATAAAGGATCACCGGGTTTGATCAAGCTACTGGCATAGATATCCGGATTGGGCTGACTCTCGGCCGCCAAAGCCAGTAACTCGTCATTATCAATAATTGCAGCATGGGGGCTGGGTTGTGTACTATGGCCGCCATATAGCCACAGCCCGAGCAAGCATATCAATAACACCAGTGCTGCAATGATTAATTTATGGGTTTTATTAAAATTTGAACTTTGAATCTGCACCATCAAAACAAGCCCTCTGTTTTCTTTGTTCTGTAAGGGGGAAGCAGGGTATCCAACTCAGTCAGGCTCCAATTTCTTTGCTTGAACAAGCCATTCCGCCGGCGTTCGAACATGGCCAAGTTTTCTGCCTCATTCACGGATTCTTGCAAAGTCCGGTATTTTTGGCTATCGGAATCGACTATCTTGGCATCGACCATGGCCTTTAACCCTTCGGGGGTTAAATAACAGCCATAGACACTCTCGCGGCTGACCTTTGGTTTTCTATCGCGACCAAGTCCTATCTCATCCCATTCGTTGGAATACCAACACATCCCACTACACAGCAGACCAATATATTTATTAAAGTCATCATGAATGTTATCTCTTTTATCTTCCCCTACTCGGCCATCAATCTTGGAGAAAAAGTGAGCTAACTTTAACCAATTATCTAGCACTCTTTGCCAACGCCTGAGATAAGAAGCCGCCTCCTGGCCCTCCTTCACTCCCATTAACTCCAGTGCCTTGGTAAATTGGCGGCGGCGCAATACAACCTCCCTTGTATCGTCTCCCGGTTGCAGTTGTCGCATAATAAACAGCAGTGCTTCGGCCTGAATGCCACTGCCATTCCCTCCCGGGGATGCTATTAAGGCATCGAATAAGGCAGCCAAGGTTTCCGGAGGAGAATCCTTAAGCCAGGTCCGTGTCTTCTCACGTTGCTGAGTTTGCAGAATCCGGGAGGCAATTACTGGCGCATAATCTTCCTGAGTCGACTTATGCAACCAATCTGCGTAAACCCTTGGAGGGAATAGTAATATATCGGCCAGACTGAGCCCTGTGGCGATTGCCAAGGTCAATCTTTGGTTGAGTATATAAAAAAGTTTGGAGTCTTCATCGTCAAAGACGGCCAAACGACTAAAGCCGCTCTGCTTTAGCATGTTCAACAAACAGCCAACAAAAAGATCTGTACTGAAAGGGTCGATTGCAATATTCAAGCTGCCCTTTACCCCGGGGCCACAAACAACCTTGGCGCCGACGACCAAGAAGAAACAACCCGCGTCATAGCCCAAACGAAATGTCCCTTCAACACCAATACCTATCCCTGCAGCGCCGCCGGCAGTTATTGAACCGAGCTTTCGCCACTGATTGGTGTTTAATTGCTCCTTATCTTGCTTCGTCTCTTTCGCTTCCTTCTCTTGCTTCTTATCAAGAACATCGGAAGACATTGGGGGTTTCCAATGAACTTCTCCTGTTACCGTGCCGCCGACTTCTGCACCGGCAAACAGTTCCGCAGTAGCTCCGGCCTGGGCGGCCCCTTCTATAACATTCTCTGGCCCCTCGGCCTTTATTTTCGAACGATTATAACCCGATGGCCGAAACGCGGAGCCTTTAACACCTACATCATTTCCATCTGAACTGGGACCTATGCTGATGTTTGTAGCCAAATTCAAACTGGCTGCTATAAGGCCGTATGTGGTTACCTGTAGCCAAAAACAAATTTCACCGGCTTGATACAGTTGCTTGACTTCATTACCCGACTTGCGCGCAATATAGGGAAAATCAAGCTGTAACCCTTTCACTGGCATGGGGTTATAAGGCACATAAGCGTTTCCGGGAGCCTTGTTTCCCAAGGGAAACCAGGCACTGAAACCCAATTGTGCTCTGGCCAGATCCAGAGATAGATTAAGCGCAGTGTCTCCACTGAGTCTTTTGGCTACTTCAGAACCTTGGATAGCCAGCCCCGGAGCCGTTAAAGAAGTGGTTGCCGATGAGGTGAAACGCATAAGTTGGGCATCGGCGGAAACAGTATAGCCATCCATACTGGTGTTTGATTGGTAGGCCCAATCCTTGCCCAGCAAAGAATGCTCATTTTGAAAATGAATCAAGGACATATCGAGAGAAAGTTGTTTATTCTCAGAAATTTGATTCATAAACTTCTTGTATGCATCTTTAGGCAGTCGAACTTTTGTTTGTTTGACTGTCTCGGCCACATCCTTGGGAAATTGGTTCAGCTTAGGTTCTTTCTGCTGCGCATCAGCCGCATTTAATTCGTCACGCTCCTCCTTGGATTCAACCGCTTTGGTTGAGGCTGATAAGGCCACCCGCTGAGAAATGTCTTTAACATGCCCCTTGCCTGAACTAACCAGGTGCTTTTCCGAGGATGCGGGTAGCAACCAAGATGGGGTTCTGAGGTAGAAAGGGGTACCTTCATCTCCTTCTGAGAGCAGATAACATTCAACAACCCTGAGATCATTGTTATCAGGCAGATTCATTATCATGCCCGGGTGTTTTACGGCAGGTCTCCAGTCTTCAAAATTCCAAAGCACTGAATAGGATTCCTTGTTGACTTTCTTACTGATATTGCTCACATCGCCCTTTTGAGCTCTGGAGTTTGCAAGCGTCTTCCAGTAATCCATTCGAACTTTACAGGCTTTCTTGATTAACAAGGGTTTTTCAAAGAAATCCGGAATGGATTCCAGTTTTATCTGCCGTAGGTCTTTAACTTGCTTCTCCCAAAAAGCATCCAGCTTAATATCCAGAGCTACCGTATCCCAATAGCCCCACTGAAAACCGCCACTCTCCATGAAAGCCTTGAGCCAGACATAGTCATCCGATTGCTCAAAATGCTTTTGTTTTCGATCCTTCTGTAACAGTTCAAAAAGAAGTTCTACCTGTTCATTATTCAGTTCATCATTGCCAAAAAATGATGAACGCCGAACATTAATAACAGCATTATATTTTTTTGAATACTGTCTATATGAAGAAAACATTTCTTTATATAGATTATTATTATTCAACTCTTCTAATGTAAGACATTGTTCCTTGAGGACCATACCGGAAAGATTAAACATCAAAAGATTCCAGTAAAAACCATATTTCCTAGCATCATAGCCTAAAGAACCACTAAGGCTACTTAATTTAGACCAGGAAATTTCTGACTCATTCAAAATATCATCATACTGAACAAACTCTTCTCCCCAGAAATAATTAACTGTTTTAGCAGCCTCACTATCACTTTGAGAAGCTAATGACTTATACTCAAATCCCAAAGTGCGTTTCAGACTGCTGACATAGAGACCTATATTCTTCTCTTTATCACTGGTGAAATAATCTAAATTTTCATCATAAATAAACTTAGTGCCATCATCGGTTTCCCAACCATTGGCCTGTTTTTTGGCTTTATCTTCCAGCTTTTTGCATTCAGCCAACACATATTCTTTCAGTTCTAATTCAATTTTTTTTCTGGCCTCGCCCAAGACATATTGGGTATTCAAGCTATCCAAAGAACCTGATGGGTAATGATTAGCCGCTCTTACGCGCAGCTCAACCTCACTCTTGATAAAAGAATATTTAGCCAGCAACTCAAAGCCTACGCTGCGGGCATAATCATCCAACTCATTAAGTTCAGCCTTTACCCAGAGTCCCAGCCCTTGGGTCCATTTGAGCAACCATAATGTTTTGTACCTTTCTTTATCTGCCGCATCAGAAAGAAATATCTCATACGGTAAATAGTCATAACGAGAGAGCAACCCAAGCTCATTGAGCTTTTGCAGCATCTTTTCATTAAAGTCGGGCGCATTGATATCCATGTCACTGAGTTGCAAATGCTGTCTTTCTTGCTTGAGTCTTTCTAACGCTTCAGAGGTCAGGGCATACCAATAGCGCTTCCCATCCTTTGGATGATTTGGCACATAGAGTACGTCTTCATACTCCACATAGGCACCTTCACAGGTTGTAATTCCTTTTCCACAGGCCCCATCCTCTGGAGGCGTAACGGTAGGCAGATGCTTGTTGACGTCAATAGGTACGACTTCATACTTCCAACTGATGAATTTATTCTGCAGCTCCAGAGTATTCATGTTCGCCAATTCGGCATAATCCATTTTGTGATAGTCGGCCAACATTCTCAGGCATTCATCCTGGACGTTTTGGCAAGCCCTAAGTGCCAAGTTATCTTTATGATTCATTTCACTAAATCCATTTACTAAAAACGGCTGAATTAAAGCTATAGCTTTCAACGGCTTTGGGTGTGTGTTTCAGAGACCTGAGTTCGCCCTGCTGGGAGGTCCACCAAAGCGCCGAGGCAGGCCCCAGAAGGGTGTCCCTGTCATCGGCATCCAGTTCAGAGTACAAGGGGTCCAGCGTTTGATTGCTGTAATATCTGAAGATGGTCTGGCGCCCCAGGATCCTGGGCTGTAACAGGGCCAGTAAGTGTTGTTTCAGTGTGTCGAACACCCCAGCCTGGCTGCCAAAAATCACCGCCGAGCTGCGCCAGAGGGAGTCATTTTGCCATATGGGCAACAGGCTGCTGTCGTGGCGCAAACGAAAGATGACCGGGCTCTGTGGCATCAGGTAGGCAAATGGACTATTGATGAAGAGATCGGCCAATTCGGGAGCCGCTTCATGTTGATAAGCCAGCTGCATCACCTTGGGATAACGAATTTTGTCGGTCAGCATCCAATATTCGACACCGGCCAATTCAGGCAGTAACTCACTCATGGCCCATTACCCCTTGTGCTTCAAGCAGGGGCAATCTTCCAGAGGACAACTGCCATCGGTTTGCTTTTGGCACAAGCGAGCCACGGCGACATTGTTGTAGGAGAGCATTTCCATGCTGGCGGGAGCCAATTGTAGAGGTAAGGGATTAGGAAGCTCGGCAGCGGCCACTTCTCCCGGAAGCTCCGGCGCTTTACCGCCATAACCACTGCCTGATGCTGCGCCGCCGCCGGCATTAAGGTTGATCCCTGGGCCGGAAAGATGCACCCCGGCCGGATCGACTTTGACAAAACTGCCACCGGCTTTGACTGTGATTTCAGAGGAAGACTCCAACACCACCTTTTGCCCCGCCTTGATATGAATTTCATCACCGGTTTCATTAACCCACACGGAGCCGGCTTTTAGATGTAAGCTGCCATCCACTATCAGGCTCTTGTCGCCTGTTACCTGCTGGCGGGACTCGCCCAACACCGTCAGGTGGTCATTACCGCCGATGCGGCTGCGCCTTTCATTGTCCACATCCAGGTGGCTGTCGTGCTTGATATGCTCGTGTCTGTCATTCTCGGTCAGTAGGTTCAGGTCTTTCTGCGCGTGCAGGTAAATCTCCTCTTCCCCCGCTTCATCCTCAAACCTCAGCTCGTTGCTGCCCTCGCCCTTGTGGCTCTGGGTCTTCAGCACAGTGCGGGTCTTGTGGGCCGGCAGCGCGTAAGGCACCTGGTTCAC
>NZ_JBICJO010000055.1:0-52707 GCF_043103185.1 Shewanella sp. YQ_9 | reverse complement strand
TTCGCACCTTCCTTAGTTTCGAGCCACCTTTTGGGCGCCTTAGGGCGCCCCTTTTTTCAAGGCAAGACAAGCGCACTTCCTTGGGCCAGCTGTTGCCTGTAGGCCTGCGGTGTACAACCTGCGTACTTGCGAAACAGGCTGATAAAGGGCGAAGTCTGGTGGTAACCCAACGTCAATGCCACCTCCTTCACTGAAATCGCTTGTCGCAGCAGCTGCAAACTGTGGATAAAGCGATAGCGTTGCCGCCACTCGGTATAGTTCATTCCAAGCCTTGCCTGGCACAAGCGCGCCAAAGTACGTTCTGTGGTACCTAAGGTATCGGCCCAGGCGGCAAAACTGCGCCCGCCCTCAGGCTCGGCTTCCAGCTCGGCAGCTATGGCCTGCAACATGGGATGGTCGGTTACCGGTAAAAAGGGTTGTACTTCCCTGGCCTGACTCAACTGATCCAACAGCACCTTTAGCAGTCTTTGATCCTCAGGTGTATGTGCCAGCTCGACGCCTCTTGAGTTCAAGTCCATCAAAATAGCTTCCGCTATCGGGCTCAACTCCAGCAGGCAGATATGCTTGGGCAGCCTGGCAGCCAGTTCCTGCGGCACATTCATTGAACTGTACTGCACGCAGCGGCGCATGTAACTCTCATGCTTTACTCCGGCCGGGATCCAGATACCGCACTGCGACAACGACATAAAGCGCCGTCCTTGAGCCACCAGCTCCATCAAACCGCCGCGGCTTAGTTGCAGTTGCCCCCAGACATGACTGTGCATGGGCGTCAGCGTATCGGGTGAAAATTGCTGGTAGTAGAAGAATACCTGCGAACCGTCACCGGGATGCTGTTCAGGTGGATGGTAGATATTGGCCATATGCAAATGTCCGAAGGCGGGTTGACTTTGTCTGATAACAGATATGTATATCACATAAGACGTGGAATAATCTGCCCCGTATTATCCAACCCAGGTTTGTCTGTTGAGCCTTGCTCGTAGTTCTGAGGAGCCCTGTTTTGTATCTGTTTCCCTTGTTGGCCGTAGCCATCTGGGCCGGCAATAGTCTGGTCAATAAACTTTCCGCCGGTGTCATAGCGCCGGAAGCCATCTCTTTCTACCGTTGGGCTTTTGCACTTTTGCTCTTGACCCCAGTGCTGCTCCCCGGGGTTTGGCGCCGCCGCGCCATGATCCGTCCCCATATTGGCAAACTCGCCGTGCTGGCAAGCCTGGGAATGGTGCTGAACCAAAGCCTGGCGTATTTTGCCGCCGCGACCACCAGCGCCACCAATATGGCGCTGATCACCTCTCTGGTGCCGGTTCTCAGCCTGTTACTGGCGGTGCCTTTGCTCGGAGTGAGGCTCTCCAAATTGGCACTGCTGGGCGCCTTTATCTCTTTCAGCGGTTTACTGTTTATGCTCAGCCAAGGCGACTTGGCCAGGCTGTCTACCTCAGTGGTACCCGGCGATCTCTTGTTACTGCTGGCCGCCGTGGTCTACGCCCTCTACGGCGTGCTATTAAAACGCTGGTCGCTGCAACTGCCGACCTGGGACCTGCTGTATATGCAGATACTGTTCGCCGTGTTCATGCTGTCGCCTCTGCTGCTCTTTGCCAGCAGTATCAGCATCACCCAGGCTTCACTGCCCTTGATAGCCTATGCCGCTATCTGTGCCTCGATTCTGGCGCCCTGGGCCTGGATCAAGGCGATTGCCCTGCTGGGCACAGAGAGAACCGCCATCTTTATGAACCTGATGCCAATCTTCACCGCCGTGCTGGCATCCACGTTACTGGGTGAGCAGTTGGGAGTCCCTCACTATGTCGGCGGTGCCTTGGTGCTGACCGGGGTCAGCCTGGTGCAGTATCGTGCCAGACGCCCAAGAGCCATGCTCAAGGCGGAAGCACTTTAAAGAAGGGTTGTGGCAGCGACTGATTCGCCCAGGCTTTCACTCACTCTCTCACACAATCTTTCGCACGGCTCTGGCCACTTTGTAGTGAAATACTCTTAGGAAATTCCCGCAAAGGACCAGGGCTATTGGCTGCGAAACACGCCTTGCATATAGGCACGCAAGCCGACGCAGAGCACAGATAAAACTTGTTCGCGCTCCTTAGTCAAATACCATCTCAAAAACAAAAACTTATTCTCAAATATTCTATTGAAGCCGACAGCAGTATTTCGGTAACAGGCGTAAAATATCCGAGTCGGCCCTGGCCGACCAACTGGTTGAATCACGCCGGTGTCTGACTGACCGGTATGCCAGCTGTAAGTGGATCTTAAATTGCAGGAAGCGGGGAGATAAACCCCAGCCAGGCTTTCGCTATCAATGGAATCAAAACCATGAAAGAGCACAGAAACAGCAAAGAGCAAAAGAAGAAACCCATGCACTCTGCCAAGGAGAAGCGGGCCGCCAAAATGGCCAAGAAACAGGCCAAACTCAATCCTGTGGAGAATATCAAACAAGGCAAATGACCCCCTCCCTTCACAGCCCCTGTTTGGCAATAGATAAAACGAAAGGCGCTCAATCGAGCGCCTTTCCCTTGTGCAGTGGAGTGTCAGCCGGAGCAGCAATCCCGCCGCAGCCAACGCCTGGGGATCTTGTCGTAAATCACCTTGGCCATCAGCAGCGCCAGAATAATCCCCGACCAGTTGACCACAGCCTGTGGCAGTAACTGGTGCTCTTCCCCTATCTGCGGCATCACTTCAAAACCAAAGTTCGCCACCAGCAGGTTCACCAGCATTCCGGCCAGCAGTGCCACCCCGAGTACCCCACCAAGATAGCCGTAAAGCGCCCGTTTACCCATCTCTTTGGCGACTACGCCTAGGGTGGCTATGTTGGTAGCAGGTCCCGCCAGCATAAACACCAACACCGCCCCCGGGGAAACCCCGGCCAGCAGCAAACCTGCCGCTATCGGCGTCGAAGCTGTGGCGCAGATATACATGGGGATGGAGATGAGAACCATCACCAACATGGCCAGAATACCACCGCCCCATTGGGCCAGGAAGTCTCCCGGCACATAGGTCTGTACCAGTGCGGCAAAGAATAACCCCACCAGCAACCAGATGGCGGTGTCACGCACCAGATCCGTGGCAGCATACTTGAGACCGGCCAGCACTCTATGCAAGACAGACTTCGACTTGAGTTCAGTTGCCATGTCGTCACTGTCGCAGCAGTTCGAGGCCGATTGCGATGATGAACAACATGAAGCCGCCTCTACCTTAGGTTGCGAGCAGCAGGACTGAGTGGCTTCCTCCTTGACCGAAGAGCAACAAGACCCGCCGACGGTGCTGGCCTTAGCGGTACTGACCTTGGCCGTACTGCAACAGTCTGCCTCTTGCACCTTGGCCGGGGCACAGCAGGAACTCTGAGCTTGTGTCGGCGCGGCCTTGAGAGGACTGAAATTGGCGGCGCCTACCGGCTTGAACTGGGCCTCAGTTTTGGCTTGAGCCTTCTCCGGCTCGCTCTTCTTCACAGCCTCAGAGGGCAAAGCCGGCTCATCATCGCGGCCAACCAACAAACCCGCCACTATGGCACTGCATACCGCGGCAATAGGTCTGACAATCGCCATAAAGGGGCCGAGCAGAACATAGGACACAGTGACCGAATCGACGCCGGTTTCCGGAGTCGATACCAGAAAAGAGGTGGTAGCCGCCTTGGAGGCGCCGCTGCGTCTCAGGCCAACAGCGGCCGGGATAACGCCGCAGGAACACAGCGGCAAAGGCGCGCCCAGCAGGGCCGCCTTGACCGTGGTCTTGAGGCCATGGCCCCCCAATTGCTTTTGCATCCAGCTCATGGGAACAAAAACCTTCAGCAGCCCCGCCAGCACCAGCCCCAATAGCAGCCAGGGGGCTGACTCGAGAAACAGCTCAATAAAATTATCCATCAACATGATTTTGCGCCCCTACTTACACGGCTCTTGGCATGACTGTGATTGTGACCCTTGCCGGTTTCGACTCTGGGGGACAGCTCATCGTCACAGGACTCCAACGCCTCCAAAATCGAGCAATGCTCGGCACTTTCCGGGCCGCCACAGCAAGTATCCGACAGTAACTGCAAAGACTGGCGGAACTGATTAAGCTCGGCAATTTTCTGCTGCACCTTATCCAACTTGTCGTCCACCATGCCTTTGACATCGCTGCAGGCACGGTTGGACTTATCCAGTTCAATGGACAAAAGCTCGGCTATCTCCCCCAGGGTAAAACCTACCGCCTTGGCCCTGAGAATAAACTTCAGTCGCTCGGCATCCCTGTCGCTGTAGACCCGGTAACCGGAGTCGGTGCGCATAGAGGGTGCCAGCAGGCCGTGTTTCTCGTAAAACCTCAGGGTATCGGCCTTGATATCAAAGCGCTTGGCCAGTTCACCTATCCTGTACATATGCAGTTCCTGCTAATAATTCCTATTCAAGTATAAAGCTTAGAGCTTAATCCAAGGTCAAGTGTTTTTTATCCTGCTTCGGGGTTTTGGCTTGTTCGCAGAGCAATATTGTGAAACGCGTAGAAAAAACACCGCGGCAAATCGTTTTACGTTAAAATACGGCGCGCCTTGAGGGTTCCCGGACCATTCGAGGGACTTTTGGAAAACAATGCAAATCGCACTGCCTGGTTTTCCGAAAGATCCTTGAATATAAAAAAGTGGAATACTGTACCCAAATGAATAATGCCAGACCCATACGTCGCGCGCTCTTGAGCGTATCTGATAAGACCGGAATCCTGGAGTTCGCCAAAGCGCTGCATGCCCAGGGCGTTGAACTGCTGTCCACCGGAGGCACCGCCCGCTTGCTGGCGGATAACGCTGTACCTGTCATTGAAGTTTCAGACTACACAGGTCACCCAGAGATCATGGATGGCCGGGTCAAGACACTGCATCCCAAAGTGCATGGCGGTATTCTCGCCCGTCGTGGCCAGGACGAAGCCGTCATGGAAGCCAATGGCATAGGCCCGATTGACCTGGTGGCCGTTAACCTCTACCCCTTCGCCGAAACCGTTGCCAAGCCGGGTTGTACCCTGGAAGACGCCATAGAGAATATCGATATCGGCGGCCCGACCATGGTGCGCGCCGCGGCCAAGAACCATAAAGACGTCACCATAGTGGTCAACGCCTCTGACTATCAACGCGTACTGGCAGAAATGGCGGCACACCAGGGTTCAACTACTCTGGCAACCCGTTTTGATCTGGCCATTGCCGCCTTTGAACATACGGCCGCCTACGATGGCATGATAGCAAACTACTTCGGCACCCAGGTTCCGGCCCACAGCAAGGACGAGTGTCATCAGGATTCCAAGTTCCCGCGCACCTTCAACACTCAGTTGCTGAAGAAACAAGATCTGCGTTACGGCGAGAACAGCCACCAGAGTGCCGCCTTCTATGTTGACCTCAACACAGACGAAGCCTCGGTCGCCACTGCCGTGCAGCTGCAGGGTAAGGCGCTGTCTTACAACAATATCGCCGACACCGACGCCGCACTGGAATGCGTCAAGGAATTTGAGCAACCCGCCTGCGTTATCGTCAAGCACGCCAACCCCTGTGGTGTCGCCTTGGGCAGCGATCTACTGGACGCTTACAACCGCGCCTTCAAGACAGACCCTACCTCGGCCTTCGGCGGCATCATCGCCTTCAACCGTGAGCTGGACGGCGCCACCGCGGCGGCCATTGTCGAGCGTCAGTTTGTTGAAGTGATCATCGCTCCTAAGGTCAGCGAGCAAGCCCGCGAGCTGGTTGCCAAGAAAGCCAATGTCCGTCTGCTTGAATGTGGTCAGTGGCAAGGCCGGACCAAGGGCCTGGATTACAAGCGGGTCAACGGTGGTCTGCTGATCCAGGACAGAGATCAGGGCATGGTGACCGAGGCCGACCTCAAGGTGGTCAGCAAGCGTCAACCTACTGCCGAAGAAATCAAAGATCTGCTGTTCTGTTGGAAGGTCGCCAAGTTCGTTAAGTCCAACGCCATTGTTTATGCCAAAGACGGCATGACCATAGGGGTGGGCGCAGGTCAAATGAGCCGGGTCTATAGCGCCAAAATCGCCGGTATCAAGGCCGCCGATGAAGGCTTGGTGGTGGAAGGTTCAGTGATGGCATCCGATGCCTTCTTCCCCTTCCGTGACGGTATCGATGCCGCTGCTGCTGCCGGTATCAGCTGCATCATTCAACCCGGTGGCTCCATCCGCGATGAAGAGGTGATTGCCGCTGCAGACGAGCATGGAATGGCCATGGTATTTACCAATATGCGCCACTTCCGTCACTGATAGTCAGCAGGCCCAAACCGGCCTGCACTGATGCAATGAACTTATCGCCGGAATAACCTCCGGCGATTCGCCGTAACAAAGCCCTGCCCGGCCTGAACCTGCCCGCAAGGCGTTAAGCGAAAAAGGATAAGAAGATGCAAGTACTCGTGATTGGTGGTGGTGGTCGTGAACATGCCCTGGCCTGGAAGGCAGCGCAATCTCCCGCCGTGGAAACCGTATTTGTTGCTCCGGGGAATGCCGGCACGGCGCTGGAGCCCAAGCTGGAAAACCTGGCGATAGAAGCCACGGATATCCCGGCGCTGCTGGCCTTTGCCAAGCAACAACAGATAGCCCTCACCATAGTCGGCCCAGAGGCCCCTCTGGTACTGGGAGTGGTCGATGCCTTCCGCGCCGAAGGCCTGAATATCTTTGGCCCCACCGAAGCGGCAGCGCAACTGGAAGGCTCCAAGGCCTTTACCAAAGACTTTCTTGCCCGCCACCGGATCCCAACCGCCGACTACCAGAACTTCACTGAAATTGCCCCGGCCAAGGCCTATGTCGCCGAGCTTGCCGGTCGCACAGGTTTCCCTGTGGTGATCAAGGCCGATGGTCTGGCCGCAGGTAAAGGGGTGATCATCGCCCAGGATCAAACCGAGGCCGAGGCCGCCATCGACGATATGCTGGCAGGCAACAAGTTCGGCGAAGCCGGCTCCAGAGTGGTCGTGGAAGAGTTTCTGCGCGGCGAAGAAGCCAGCTTTATCGTGATGGTCGACGGCAACAATATTCTGCCTATGGCCACCAGCCAGGATCACAAGGCCCGTGACAACGCCGACAACGGCCCCAACACAGGCGGCATGGGTGCTTACTCCCCGGCGCCGGTTGTCACCCAAACAGTGCACGATTGGGTCATGGCCAATGTTATCCGGCCAACGGTTGACGGCATGGCCGCCGAAGGTAATGTCTACACAGGCTTCCTCTATGCCGGCTTGATGATTGCCGCCGATGGCAGCGCCAAGGTGCTGGAATACAACTGCCGCTTTGGCGACCCTGAGACTCAACCTATCATGATGCGCCTCAAGTCAGATCTGGTGGAGCTCTGCCTGGCCGCCTGCCGTGGTAAGCTGGACAAGGTCAGCGCCGAATATGATCAGCGTGCCGCCGTCGGTGTGGTCATGGCCGCCGGGGGCTATCCGGATGATTACCGCAAGGGTGATGTTATCGAAGGGCTGTCACTCGGCAATAATGAAGCCAAGGTGTTCCACGCCGGTACCAAGATGGTCGATGGCTATGTAGTCACCAATGGCGGCCGGGTATTGTGCGCTACCGCTTTGGGCAACACAGTGACCGAGGCCCAGCAGGCCGCTTATGCCCTGGTGGATGAAGTCCATTGGGACGATGTCTACTTCAGAACCGACATAGGCTATCGCGCCATCGCCCGCGAGCAGGCATAACGGCTTTCACTCAGTTAGCCTGACTCAACAAGTCAACAGAAAAGCCCGGAATTTTCCGGGCTTTTCTGTTTGAACCTCAGCTTAGCTCTTTAAGGGCTTAGTTCTCTGAAGGCTTAGTCACTTTCTTTAAAGCAAGGTACTGGCCATCTTGCGGCGCAGGTAGGCTATCTGCTGCATATGGGGCAAGTCTTTAGGACAGTTATCCTGACATCCCAGCAGGGTCATACAACCGAACACCCCATCCTGATTGCCTATCACATGGTAGAAGTCCTCGGCGCTGCGGGCATCACGGCTATCCAGCTCGAAGCGAGCGATTTTCATCATGCCGACTGCGCCGACAAAGGTGTCGCGCATCTGCTTGGTAGCGCAGGCCGAGACGCAGACACCGCACTCCACACAGCGCTCCAGTTCATAGAGTCTGGCGGCTTCCTCCGGGTCCATCGGAGCTTCCAGATGGTGGATATCCTGCTGATCCGGCCTGGGATGCAGCCACAGCTTGAGCCTTTCAGCCAGTTCACGCATAAACTTGCCTGTGTTGACCGACAGATCCCCTATCAGCTCAAAGCCTGGCAGCGGCATCAAGGTGATCAGTCCATCTGGATATTTAGCGGTCAAGGTGCGGCAAGCCAAGGTAGGAAAGCCGTTGATCACCATGGCGCAGCTGCCGCAAATCCCGGCGCGACAGACAAAGTCGAACTGCAGCGATGGGTCCTGCTCCTCCCTGAGGCGATTGAGGGCGATAAATACCGTCATCCCCGGGGTTTCTTGCAGCTGATAGTCCACCATTTGTGGCTTGTCTCCCGCTTGCTGTGGGTCGTAACGGAAGATCCTGAAGGTTAAAGTGCGGCCACTCATGCGTTGTCATCTCCGGCAGGGTTAGGCTGAGAAGGGATTGAAGTCTGTGGGCAAGCCAGACGGTCGCTCAGGCGCTCGTTGCCGGGGCGCAGGCTTTCCGGCAGTTCGAACGGCATCAGCGCCCGCTGCTTGTCTTCAGCGTCGGCATCCGGCCCCAAAGACGCGAGAATGGCAGCAATCTCCTGCTCGCGTTTGGCGGTATCCGGATGGGCAATGGCATTGTCGGCACCATAGCCGCGATAGCCGGGCGGCAGTTCCATCTGCATCACATCCAGCGCCTCGTAGCTGAGCACAGGCTCCAGCGCGTCGGCGTCCGGCCAACTGGCCAGGGTACGGCTGAGCCAGTCTTTGTCATTACGCTGCGGGTAATCCTCGCGGGCATGGGCGCCACGGCTCTCGGTGCGTGCCAGGGCGCCGCAGGCCACAGTCAGTGCCACCTTAAGCATACGCCTGACCCGTAGTGCCTCAACCAACTCGGGGTTGGCGTGGCGCTTCTTGCAGGTGACAACAATATTGCGCGAGCGAGCCAGCAAATCCTTGAGTTCGGCCACCGCCTTTTCCAGCTCTGGGCCGTTACGAAAGATGCCGACATAGTCCATCATCACTCTTTGCATCAGGCGCTTGAGCTCAAACGGGCTCTCGCCCTGCTCCCGAGCCAGCAACTCGTCTATTTCCTGGTTGAGCTCATCACGGAAACGCTGCACCAGCGCCGTATCAAGCACCAGCTCCTCCTGCTCACAGAAGTCGGCCACATATTTGCCTATGATCATACCGCCGACCACGGTTTCCGCCAGCGAATTACCGCCCAAACGGTTAAAGCCATGCATGTCCCAACAGGCCGCCTCACCGACACTGAACAGCCCCTTGAGCTGCGGGCTCTCTCCTGTGTGATTGGTGCGAATACCGCCCATGGAATAGTGTTGGGTCGGCCGCACCGGGATCCACTCTTCGGCCGGATCTATGCCGAGGAAGTTCTCGCAGATCTCTTTGACTTCCCGCAGGTTGGTTTCCACATGCTTGCGCCCCAACAGGGTGATATCCAGCCACAGGTGCGGGCCATAGGGGCTATCGACTCCCTTGCCCTTACGCATATGCTCTGTCATCCGCCGTGATACCACGTCACGCGAGGCCAGCTCTTTCTTCTCCGGCTCATAGTCGGGCATAAAGCGGTAGCCGTCTTTATCCCGCAGCAAGCCACCGTCTCCGCGGCAGCCCTCAGTGGTCAGAATGCCCACGGGCACTATGGCCGTGGGGTGGAACTGTACGGCTTCCATATTGCCAAGGGTCGCGACCCCGGTTTCCAGCGCCAGCGCCTGGCCGATACCCTCACAGATCACCGCATTGGTGGACACCTCATAGATACGGCCATAGCCACCTGTGGCTATGGTGGTGGCCCGGGCGATATAGGCCCTGAGTTCACCGGTGATCAAACAGCGGGCAATGACCCCATGGCAGCGGCTGCCGTCGTGAATGAGTTTCAGCGCCTCGACCCGCTCATGCACCGGGATATCCATGGAGATCGCCTTGTTGTCCACCGCATACAGCAGCGAGTGGCCGGTACCATCGGCGGTGTAACAGGTGCGCCATTTCTTGGTGCCGCCAAAGTCGCGGGCGTTGATCAGCCCGTGAGCCTCGGCGGCTTCTTCCAGAGTTACTTTTTCGGCATTGACCACTACTTGACGCGGCCCGGCAGTCACCCTGGTCCAGGGTACGCCCCAGTTGGCCAGCTCGCGCACCGCCTTGGGAGCACAGTGGGCGAACATTCGCGCCACCTGTTGATCGCAGCCCCAGTCTGAGCCTTTGACCGTGTCCTGAAAATGCACATCTTCGCTGTCGCCCATGCCCTTGACGGTATTGCCGAGACTGGCCTGCATGCCGCCCTGGGCCGCGGCCGAGTGGGAACGCTTGGCAGGGATCAGCGACAGTACCAGGGTATCCAGGCCACGCTCTTTGGAAGCGATGGCTACCCGCAGACCCGCCAATCCGGCGCCGACAACCAACGAATCCGTATAGATGAGTTTCACGCACACTCCTTATGGGACGGCACAATGCCGTTTGCCCTAAAGCTATCTGTTTGGGTTATCGATACTCAGCTCGCGTGGGGCCAAAAGGCCAGCAAGGACGCCAGACCTACGGCGACAAACGCCACACTGAGTATGGTTTTAATTTTTCTAAGGCGCGCCCGGCTGTTGAGATCCCGCGCCGCGCCCCATTTCAATGCCACCCGGTACAGTCCTATGGCGGCATGCAACTCCACTGTCAGCAGCAGTGGCAGGTACAAGGCCCAGGCATACTGGTTCCAAATCCTGTCGGCCGAGCCCTGTGGCCCTATGGTTTCCGGGGCCGAACCCACCAACCAAAGATGCACAGGAAGCAGCAGCAAAATCACCACTCCGGTAGCGGCCTGCCACACCCACAAGCGGGTATCGCCATGATCAATTTGCACTAGTTGCTGTTTCAGAGCCTTTTGCTGCCTGAGCGACAGAGGCAACTTGTGCAAGGCCACCAACACATGCAGTAACGCCAACCCGGCAACGGCTATGGCTATCAGGCTCACTACCCAGGGATAGCCGTGGCCATCGTCACTGAGAAAACTCAGCTCCATGTTACGGGCCACCCATTCCATTGCCGGTGCCCCCAGCAATATCGAAGACACCAGCAACAGGTGAGTCCACAAAAACAGCGCCAACAACACGCCTGAAGCACTCTGCCCCAGATCCAACCAGCCGCCCCAGCGCTCACTCAGTCGTATCATCCGTATTCTCCCTGTCATCCAATGGCTTAACCGCTTAAAGATAGTAAAACCAATGTGGATCACAAAGGGCAAACGAACCCTGAGGCAGATCAAACTTCTGCCGGTTAATTTACCTTTAACTGATATTGAGTTAACCGGGAACAAACGGCTGCAACGGCAGGCGCAGCTCATTGCCTAGCAGCATATAGGTCACCAAACTGCCTAAACCAAGCACAATAAGGTATACAATCAATAGCTTGGCTATTTTCCTCAGGCCAGTGCGGTTAAAGCTGAGGCCCCATTTCACCGCCACCCGATACAGACCTATCATGGCGTGGATCACCACCGCAGGCAGCAGCAGGATATACAGCAGCCAGGTGTTGTCGTGCCAGACTCGGTAGGCCGACATATTGGGGCCGATTTCCGGATTGGCTATCATGGTGACCAGGTGCATGGGCACCAGGAAGAACAGGATAAAGCCGGTAGCCAACTGCCAGAACCAGGCGTGGCTGTCGCGGTGTTTGATCAGATGCAGATGGCTGCGCAGCGCCCGCCATTGGCCGAGCTGCGCCGGAAAGCGCCTCAGCGCCATGGCGGCATGCAGTATCACCACCAGCAGAATAAACACAGAGAAGAGTTGCGTCAGCAGTGGGTAACCGTGGCCACTGGCACTGAACCAACCGCCTTCCAGCACCTGCACTACCTTATAGAAAGCCTCTTTACCCAGCATGATGCTGGATTCGAAGTGAAGATGCGCCAACAGAAACATGCCCAGCAAAATGCCGCTGGCACTCTGCAGGCGATCGGCTCTGGCCGACCAGTGGTGGCTGTTGGCATGACCGAGCCAGCGCTCGGGGATGTGATATTTTGTCAGCATGTTTTTTGGGTACAGATCCTTGGGATCTACAACATAACTCACAGCCAAACTGCGCCAATGCCCAAGGAGTCTGAATGTGACCTGCCTCAATCGAAAGTGGGGGATTATCTGATCACGCTCACAAATAAACCACTTGCAGCAAAACAGAGGTAATACCAATTACCCACTAAAAATCAAACGTTTATTTGAAACTTTAAAACAAAAAAGACAGCAAATTACCGTAAATCCAACCGCTGACCGAGTAAACCTGAAACCGGGTTTCACTCCGCCCTCTTTACCCCGGTGTGCTGGCAAGGCCGGCAGCCTATGGCTTACAATAGCGCTTTATTGTCCCCCACGAGAGAAGATTCCATGCCCTGGATCCAGTTACGCATCCACAGCAGCAGCGAGCACGCCGAGACACTCAGCGACCTGTTGCTGGAGGAAGGCAGCGTGTCCATCACCTTTGAAGATGGTAAAGATACGCCGATTTTTGAGCCCAAACTGGGAGAAACCCCACTTTGGGCCGACACTGTGGTGGTCGCTCTGTTCGATGCCGGCACAGATCTGACGCCCACAGTCGAGATGCTCAAGCAACTGCCCTTCCTCGAAGGCAAGCTCAACTACAAGATAGAGCAGATAGAAGATAAAGACTGGGTCCGCGAATGGATGGACAGCTTCCACCCCATTCAGTTCGGCAAGCGTCTGTGGATCTGTCCCAGCTGGCGTGAAATCCCGGATCCCGAAGCCGTCAACGTGATCCTGGATCCCGGCCTGGCCTTTGGCACAGGCACTCATCCCACAACGGCCCTGTGCCTGGAGTGGCTCGATGGCCTGGATCTGCGAGGTAAACAGCTGGTCGACTTCGGCTGCGGTTCCGGCATTCTGGCGGTCGCCGGTCTCAAGCTGGGCGCAACCAACGCCATAGGCATAGACATAGACTACCAGGCGATAGACGCCTCCCGCGACAATGCCAAGCGCAACGGCGTGGATGACAGACTCAGCCTCTATCTACCTGAAGATCAACCCAAAGGTATTCAGGCCGATGTGTTGGTTGCCAATATTCTGGCCGGACCGCTGCGGGAACTGGCCCCCCTGATCGCCGAGTTGGTTCGTCCGGGTGGCAAACTGGCGCTGTCCGGTTTACTGCAGGAACAAGCCGAAGAGATCCGCGAATTTTACGCTCAATGGTTCGAGATGGACGAAGCCGTTCACAAAGAAGATTGGAGCCGCTTGACAGGAGTACGCAAATAGCGGTAAAGGCGGCGCCAGAGCGCACTGGCGCTGACTTCCCACCAATCAAAAGTCAAGTAAAAAAGTTTTGCTCAGGTCATTTATTGACCTTTTCACCGCTGCCAAAAAGGCGTACTATAGCGCCCCTTTGAAGAGCAAGGTGAAACAGCAAAATGCAGATTGGACCCTATCAACTGAAGAATCAGCTGATCGTGGCACCAATGGCAGGTGTCACCGATCAGGCCTTCCGCAATCTCTGTATCCGTTATGGTGCTGCCATGGCAGTGTCAGAGATGCTTTCGTCCAATCCCGACCTTTGGGACACGGACAAGAGCCGCCAGAGAATGACGCACTCGGGTGAAGAAGGCATACGCTCAGTACAAATCGCCGGGGCTGATCCCGATAATATGGCTTGGGCCGCCCGCTACAATGTGGAGCAAGGCGCCCAAATCATAGATATCAACATGGGTTGTCCGGCAAAAAAAGTGAATAAAAAGCTCGCGGGTTCTGCCCTGCTGCAATCGCCGGAACTGGTAAAGAAAATACTGGATGCCGTGGTTGCCGCAGTGGATGTGCCGGTAACGCTGAAGATTCGCACGGGCTGGGCCCCAGAACACAGAAATGGTGTTCAAATCGCCCGGATTGCCGAAGAGAGTGGCATTACGGCGCTCGCGGTTCATGGCCGCACCCGCCAATGCATGTACAAGGGTCATGCCGAGTACGACACCATCAAGGCAATCAAACAGAATGTCTCGATTCCTGTTGTCGCCAACGGGGACATCGATAGTCCGGAGAAGGCGCGTTTCGTGCTGGATTACACAGGTGTCGATGCCCTGATGATAGGACGGGGTGCCCAGGGAAGGCCTTGGATTTTCAGAGAGATCCAGCATTACCTGGACACAGGTAGCAAGCTAGCGCCCATAGGGATGGCAGAGCAGCGTCAAGTGATGCTGGAACACCTAATCAAACTGTATGATTTATATGGGGAAGTAAAGGGCGTCCGCTTCGCCAGAAAACATATGGGATGGTACCTGGACCAGGAAGAACAGCGCCAGTTCCGTGCCGACTTTAACCGGCTGGAAACCGCTGCAGAACAATGTTCCATGGTGGAACGTTTTTTTGATGAATGTGTACTAGATAAATAAAGAGCAGAATACGAATGTTTGATCAGACAACTCACACAGAAGCTCATCAGCTTACCGTAGGCAAAATCGAAACCGCTAACGGCACCATCAAGCCCCAGTTACTGCGCGACGCTGTAAAGCGCGCTGTCAGCAACTTCTTCGCTCAGTTGGACGGTCAAGAAGCTCAGGAAGTTTATGAAATGGTGCTATGCGAAGTTGAAGCACCTCTGCTTGATATCATTATGCAGCACACTCGTGGCAACCAGACCCGCGCCGCCAACATGCTGGGCATCAACCGCGGCACACTGCGCAAGAAGCTGAAAAAATACGGCATGAACTGATAACCAGTTCGCTAGATGCTGTAACTAAAAAGGTTTACCCATAAAACGGTAAGCCTTTTTTGTTTTACCCTCCATAAAGACACTATATTGTTGATCGCCACCGACTTATCAAAGTAACACGGATAAAAATCAGCCCGATTGTTGTACCATGGAGTCTCAGTTGCAGAGGCGATATCGAATAGGGCATCACAGCATCGGCCCGGTCTGATTGACATCGGCGACTGACATCTTTAAAACGTCACCCAACTTGGCGATAGCGCTACGAGACACAGCAAGGACATGGACTGATGGGACAGCTTATAGGAAATTTCTTCTCGGTAGTTTGGCGAGTTCTCGCTGCCGTTTTTGGTCACTGGCAGGCTCCGCCCTGGATGCATTGGTGCATAAAACATCCCTTTAAAGCCTTGGGAAGCCTAATGCTGCTATCTGTACTGACTGTGCTTTGCTGGGGCGGCTGGTATTGGTACCAGAATTTACCCAAGCCCTATACCCTGCACTATACGCTCAAGGCGCCGCGGCTGACCGATTACCACCAGGCCAAACCTCAGGTCGCTCCCTTGACCCTGAGCTTCAGTGGTTCGGTCGCACCTTTGGATGTCATAGGCAAACCAGTCTCCAAAGGCGTCAGCCTCAGCCCCCAACTCGCCGGGCAGTGGCGCTGGGCCAGTGACAAGCATCTGCAATTTACTCCGGATAACGACTGGCCGATTGCGGAAAAGTTCGCAGTCAGCCTGGATAAGAAACAGCTGCTGGCAGACCATATCTTACTGGATAAATACCAGAGCGAATTCAGCACAGCCGCCTTCACGGCCACCATCTCTGAGGGGCGCCTGTACCAGGATCCGGCCCAGCCGAGTATTCAAAAGCTGGTCGCCACCCTGGCCTTCAGCCACCCGGTGGATACGGCCTCGGTCAAACCTCAACTGGCGATATTGCTGAGCCCCGGCTTGACCTACAGCGGCAATGGCGATACCGAAGTCACCTTCGACGACAAGCATCTGTTCGCTTACATACATTCTCCTGCGCTCGCCACGCCACTGGAGCAGAGCACTGTAACCTTGGAAGTCAGCAAAGGGATCCAGGCGGCCAGCGGCGGCAACAAGGCAGGCAAGAGCCAATGGCAAGTAGAGGTTCCCGGCCGTTATCAGCTGAGCTTTAAACAGGCTCAGGTCAACTTCGCCTACAACGACAAGGATGAACCCGAGCCGGTGCTGACGATGGAAAGCTCACGTCCGGTCAACGACGAAGCGCTTCAAGGCAAGGTACATGCCTGGTTGCTGCCGGTGAAAAATCCCAAGGGAAGCCGTCACTGGTATCAGGAAAATGTCACCGAACAGATACTGGCCAAGGCCGACAAACTGACCTTGACCCAGATCCCCGGTGCCGAAGGCCTCAACCAGTTGCACAGCTTCAAGCTGAAAGCTCCGGTCGATCGCTACGTGGCGGTAATGGTGGATAAGGAAGTCGAAGGCCAAGGGGGTTATCTGTCCCGCGATGCCGTGCTGACTGTGCTGCGAATGCCGCAATACCCCAAGGCGCTCAACTTCCTCGGCGAAGGCTCCTTGCTGACTCTGGACGAAGATCAACGCCTCGGCTATCTGGCCCGTGGGGTGCAAAAGGTGCAGATTGAGGTCGCCCAGCTACTGCCGGACCAGCTCAATGCCCTGATAGATCAAAGCTCGGGCAGCTTTGCCGAGCCCTACCTCAACAACACAGATTTCGACCGTTTGGTTACCCGTCAGGTGTTCAAGCAACAGCTTGCCGGGCGCGATCCCAGCAAGACGCTCTACGGCAGCGTCGACCTCAAGCCCTTCTTCAAGGACAAGCGCGGCATCTTTGTAGTCAAACTGACTCCGGCCGATGAAAGAGACAGCCAAACCTTCGACTATTACCAAACCGAGGCCCACGATCTGCGCTTTGTGGTCGTGACAGATCTGGGCATACTCGCCAAACGTAGCCGTGATGGCAGCCAGGATCTGTTCGTGCAATCCCTCGGCAAGGGGACTCCGGTGGCCGGCGCCCGGGTGGCCGTCATCGGCCGCAACGGTTTAGCGGTAGCCGAGGCTTTAACAGATGAACGCGGTCATGCAAGCTTTGCCAAGCTTGGCGAACTGCGCCGGGAAAAGACCCCGCTCTACTATCGGGTCGAAAAGGATGGCGATCTCTCCTTCTTGCCGCTGGCTGATTGGCGTCGCCAGCTCAATCTGTCCCGTTTCGACACCGGCGGCAGCTATGAGAGCGACGATCCCGGCGCCCTGAGAGCCTACCTCTTCACCGACCGCGGGCTGTATCGCCCCGGTGAAACGGCTCATATCGCCAGTTTGGTGCGGGGGCAGGACTGGAGTACCGCCCTGGGTGGCCTGCCGGTGAAAATGCAGATCACCGATCCCCGCGGGGTAACCGTGCTGGATCGCACCTTCAAACTCGATGGCAGCGGCTTTGACAGCCTGGACTTCAGCGCCGGCGAAACCGCGGTTGCCGGTGACTATCTCGCCACTCTGTCCCTCATCAAAGACAGATACCGCCTCACGCGTCTTGGTGATGTCACCTTCAAGGTGCGCGACTTCGAGCCGGATCGTATCAAGGTGCGGGTCTCTCTGGGCACCGACAAGCTGTTTGAAGGCTGGCGCAAACCGCAGCAACTCAAGGCCGAGGTCTTGGCCGAGCAACTCTTCGGTGGCCCGGCGAGCGATCGCCGAGTCAGCGGCGAGATGGTGCTGTCACCAACCGATATCAGCTTCAAAGCCTGGCCCGGCTATCGCTTTGGGGTATTGGGCAAGCTCAAGGAATCGTTCCGCGAAGACTTGAGCGAAACCACCACAGACGGCGAAGGCAAGGCCAGCCTGGACTTGGCGCTGGACCGCTTTGCCGGCAGCACTTACAAGCTGCACTTGCTGGCTCGGGTATTTGAAGCCGGCGCAGGCCACGGTGTCAGCGCCCAAAACCAGCTACTGGTATCCGATGCCGACTGGTTACTGGGCTACAAGAGCGATGGCGATCTGGACTTCATCAGCAAAGACGGCAAGCGTGTGCTAAACCTGCAAGCCGTTAGCCAGGACCTTCAAGGTGTGGCTACTGAGCTCAAAGTCGAGCGTATCGCCCGGCGCTGGGTGTCTGTGTTGGTGAAACAGAATGACGGCACCTACCGCTATGAATCGCGCCGCAAAGACAAACTGCTGGGCAGCAGCGCCCTGAGTCTGGCCGCAAGCGGTGGCCAATTGGAACTCGACACCAGGGAGCCGGGTGACTACCGCCTGCGACTGCTGGATGAAAACGGCCGCCAGTTGAACCAAATAGATTACAACGTTGCCGGCAGCGGCAACGCCAGTCGCACGCTGGAGCGCAACGCCGAGCTGGAACTGACGCTAAACAAGGCGGAATATCTGCCGGGTGAAAGCATTCAGGTGGCGATTCAGGCCCCATACAGCGGCGCCGGACTCATCACCATAGAGAGAGACAAGGTTTACGCCTTCAAATGGTTCAAGGCCGACAGCACCCGTTCGTTGCAGAGCATTACCCTGCCGCAAGGCATTGAGGGCAATGCCTATATCAATGTGCAGTTCCTGCGGGCACCGGACTCGGAAGAAGTCTTCATGAGCCCGCTGTCCTATGCCGTGAAACCCTTTAAGGTGGATCTCGGTGAACGGCGTCAGGCCATCGCCCTGAGCCTGCCGGAAAAGGTTAAACCCGGGACGCAACTGGATATCGACCTCAAGCTGCCAAGCAAAGCCAGAGTCGTGGTATTCGGGGTTGATGCCGGTATTTTGCAGGTGGCCCGCTATGAAGCGCCGGATCCACTGGCGCACTTCTTCGACAAGAAGGCTCTCAGCGTAGATTCGAGCCAAATTCTCGACCTGCTGCTGCCGGATCTCAAGGTGCTGATGCGCCAGGCCGCACCCGGAGGTGACGCCGCCGCGCTGCTGGCAGCCAACCTCAACCCCTTCAAGCGCAAGCGCGCCAAGCCTGTGGTCTACTGGTCGGGTATTCGTGAGTTGGCCGCCGGAGAGCAGCGGCTGCAATATACAGTGCCCGACAGCTTCAACGGCAGTATCCGCTTCTTTGCCGTCAGTGCCACCGAAGGCGGCATAGGCACCAGCGAGGCCAGTGTCGCGGTCAAGGCACCTGTGGTGATGAGCCCCAATGTACCGGCATTCCTGGCACCCGGCGACAGCGCCGATGTTACTGTGGGACTCTATAACACAGAAGCCGAGGCGCAGGATGTTACCCTGACCCTCAGCCTGAGCGGCGCCCTTCGCAGCGACCTGCAACCGCAGCAGTTCCATATCGAACCGGGCCGAGAGGCCACGGCGCACTTTGCCGTCAAGGCAGGCGAAAATCTGGGGCAAGGGGAGCTCCACTGGAAGCTGGCCACCAGCGAAGGCGAGCTCAAGATCAGCGAGAGCATATCGGTACGGCCGTTAACGCCCCACCGTTTAACCCTGGCCACGGCTGTGCTCGACCGCTCCGAAGCCAAGCTCAAACTTGACCGTCAGCTGTTTACGCCGTTCAGCAAGGTGGAAGCGGCTCTTGGCAACAGCCCGCTGGTTTGGGCTCAGGGGCTGAGCCACTATCTGGACAACTATCCTCACGCCTGTACCGAGCAGTTGGTATCCAAAGCCGTACCGGCACTGCTGCTGGGCAAGCCCCAGGATAATCTCAATGACTTTAACCAACTCATTGGCCAATTGCGAAGCCGCCAAAACAGCAGCGGCGGCTTTGGTCTCTGGGCCGCCAACCCGATAGTCGAGCCTATGGTGGCCTTGTATGTGGTAGACATGCTGCTGGACGCCAAGGCCCAGGGTTACCCAGTGCCACAGGATCTACTGGACAAGGCCAACAGCTATCTGTCGAGCGTAAGCTCCGGCCCCAGCAGCGGCTTGGATGAGCTGCGCGAGCGTGCCTATGGCGCGTATCTGCTGGCCCGCCAGGGGGTGCAGGTGAGCGGCGCCCTGGCCGACATCCGCGAGCGTTTGCAGCGCTACTATCCCAAGGATTGGCAAGCAGACATCGCCAGTGCCTGGCTGGCCGCCAGCTTTACCCTGATGCAGCAGCAACAATTGGCCGAGCCGCTGTGGCAGGCGCAGAAGTGGCAGCTGCTTGAGGATAAGCCCCAGCGCCTCGGCCTCTACCTGGATCCCATGGTGCACGATGCCCAGCTGCTGACACTCATCGCCCGTCAGGCGCCACAGCGCCTGGATGACCTGCCGGAACAGCTGCTGCCGCGCATGGGTCAGTGGCTCAGCGAGCAGCGTTACAGCTCGCTGTCTGCCGGTACTCTGGTGCGGGCGCTGACCGCTCTGGATAACTCCCGTGGCGATCAGGGGCTGGCCATGCAAGCCCTGGTCGATAAGGCCTGGCAGGCACTGAGTCTACCCAAGGCCCAGCTGCCCCTCGGCAGTGAAGAGGTGAAATACCAGAAAACCGGCACTAATGATGCCTTCTATCTTCTCAGCCAGCAGGGATTTGACCAAAGCCCGGCCAAGCCTTTCAGCCAGGGGCTGGAGGTGAGCCGCGACTATCTGACCCTGGAGCAGCAACCTCTTGCCAAGGTCAAGGTCGGGGATGAATTCCTGGTCAGGCTGCGGCTGCGCGCCACAGATATGGACCAGTTGCAGCAGGTGGTAGTAATAGATCTGCTGCCCGGCGGCGTGGAGCCGGTTTATCGTGACAAGGATGACAGCTTCGATGGCTGGCAGCCGCCTGTAGGCATGGCTCAGCACAGCGACTGGTCGCCACAGTGGCTCAATGTACGTGAAGACCGCCTGGTGCTCTACGGTACCGCCTGGCGCGATGCCAAAACCTTTGTCTACAAGGTACGGGCCACCAATGTCGGCCAGTTCCAGGTGCCGCCCGCCTACGCCGAGGGGCTGTATGATCCCCTGGTTCAGGCTCAGGGCCCAAGCGGTGAGTTGGTGATCGAAGCGCCATGAAACGCCGCTATTTGTGCCTGCTGGCCCTGGCAGCCTTGCTGCTGGGGCTGAGACTCTGGCCGGCACAACCTTTTTCAAAGCTGGCGCCCAGCTCCCGCATGGTGTTGGCCGCCGATGGCAGTCTGCTGCGGCTGACGCTGGCCAGTGATGGCCAGTATCGGCTCTGGCAACCCCTGGAAGGGGTTTCAGACAACATGGTGCAAGCCATCTTGCTCAAGGAAGACCGCTATTTTTACTTCCACCCCGGCATCAACCCGGCGGCCACCGCCAGGGCGATAGTCGCTACCTATCTTAAGGATGATCGCCAGGGCGCTTCGACCCTGACCATGCAGCTGGCCCGGCGGGTTTACAACATCAACAGCCGCCAGGTTGCCGGGAAATTGCAGCAAATGCTGGCGGCGCTCTGGTTGGAGCTGCGTTACTCCAAGCATGATATTCTCGAGGCCTATCTCAATCTGGCGCCCATGGGCGGCAATATTGAAGGTGTTGGCGCTGCCAGCCGCATCTACTTTCATAAAGACGCCGGTGAGCTGTCACTCAGTGAAGCCCTCAGCCTGGCGGTCATGCCGCAAAGCCCGGCGCGCCGCGCCCGTTTCGGTGCCGACTTTCAGGATGCCCGCGACCGTCTGGCGTTGCTCTGGCAACAAAGCTATCGCGACGATCCCCGCAACAGCGGCCTGTTGACCCTCACCGCCATCGGCCATGACCGCACTGAGCTACCATTTCTGGCGCCGCACTTCAGCCGCCGCCTGCTGCGGGATAATAGTGACACCCAAATTCACAGCACCCTGGACGTCAGCTTGCAGACCTTGCTGGAACGGCGCCTTGGGCTGTATATCGAAAGCCAGCGCCATCTGGGGGTCAAGAATGCCGCCGCAATCCTGGTGGACAGCCGCGATCAGAGCATCAAGGCCTGGATAGGCTCGGCAGACTTCTTCGATACCGATATCCAAGGCCAGGTGGACGGCGTCAGCGCCCGCCGCTCGCCGGGCTCAACCCTGAAACCATTTCTGTTTGGCCTGGGCATAGATCAGGGGCTCATACACCCGCAGAGCATACTCAAGGATGCGCCCACCGCCTTTGGCAGTTTCCAACCGGAGAACTTTGACCACAGATTTACCGGCCCTATCAGCGCCCACGATGCCCTGGTCAAGAGCCGCAATCTGCCGGCGGTGTGGCTGGCAGGAGAAGTAAACCAACCCAATCTCTACGGCTTCCTGCGCCAGGCCGGCATTCAGGGGCTCAGGGGTGAAAGTCATTATGGTTTATCCCTGGCGCTGGGGGGCGGCGAGCTGACCATGGCGGAGCTGGCGCGGCTGTACCTGATGCTGGCGAGCCAGGGCCATGACTACCCGCTGCGGGATCAACAAAGCCAGCCCATCAGCCCGCAAGGAAAGAGCTTGCTGAGCCCTGCCGCCGCCTTTATGGTGCGGGACATCCTCAAGGACAACCCCCGCGCCGACGGCCTGCCCGGCAGCAACTGGACAGTGGCCTGGAAAACAGGTACCTCCTGGGGATATCGCGATGCCTGGAGCGCCGGTATCACAGGCCCCTATGTGTTGGTGGTCTGGGTGGGTAACTTCGACGCCACCCCCAACCCGGCCTTTGTCGGCGTCCGTACCGCCGGGCCCCTGTTCTTCGCCCTCAGCGATGCCTTGCAGGGCGCGCTGCCCGGCACGGCCGACATGGCCAACACGCCACCGGATACGGTGAAAAAGGTAGCCTTCTGCGCCGCCTCCGGCGAGCTGCCCAACCCTTGGTGTCCCAAATTGGTCGATGGCTGGTATATCCCGGGAGTTTCCCCCATCAAGATCTCCAACTTGCATCGCCCCGTGTGGCTGGATAACAAAACCGGCGCCGCCGTCTGCCCGCCCTACGACTCAGAAATTCACCACCAGGAGGTGTTTGCCTTCTGGCCGTCAGACTTGGCGGCCCTGTTCGAGCAGGCAGGTTTACCCCGCAGGAGGCCGCCGGAGCTTCCGGCCGCCTGCAGCCAAAGAGTCGCGGTTAGCTACACTGCCCCGCTTATCCGCTCCCCCTTGAAAGGCGTCACCTACAGCCTGCGCCAAAGCATGGCCAATGAACACATCGCCCTCAAGGCCGACGCCGCCTCCGACAGCCAAATACTCTACTGGTTTGCCGGTAACAGCCTGCTCGGCCAGAGCCTGCCGGGCCAAACCCTGGAGTGGCGCCCGCCCAGAGCCGGACGCTTCCAGTTATCGGTCAGCGACGACAAAGGCCGCAGCGCCAGCAGACTACTTCGAGTAGATATGCTGCCTTGAGCCCTCTCCCTTGGTGGCAAGGCTCATTTCTGCGACACGCAAACAAAAGGCTGATCGTTTCCGACCAGCCTTTTCTATTCGAAATCTAAGACCAAGGCTTAAGCCTTGGCATGAGCCAATCGATAAGCTTTCTCGCTAAGCTTGTGTCGCTGCCGGCTCCAACATAAAGACCTTCTTATGCTGTCCCAAGAGTTGTTGCAGCAGCTGATTGGTCTGCTCCAGCGTCAGCTTATTCAGCGTGTTATCAGTCTCGGCCAGCTCCTGAAGTCGCACTTCATCGGCCATGGTCTGTGCCAGAGCGGCGCTCCAAAAGGCGGCGCTTTGGCGCTGTTGACGCTGCAACACGCCCAGGGTTTGCCTGGCCTGTTTGAACTCGGCGACACTCATGCCTTCGCGCACCAGATGCTGCACTACAGCATCGGCGTCTGCGGCCAGCGCCTCGGCCCGCTCAGGCGCCGCGGTGAAGTTGAGCCGTCCCAGATAATAAGCCCCCGGGTCACGCGCCAATAGCTGCGACATCTGGATCACATAAACACCGGAAGCCTCGGTGCGCAGTTTCTGCCGCAGCCTTTGGTTCAGCACCTGCTCTATCAGTTGCATCGCCATGCTGTTTGCCGCACTCCACTTCGCATCCTGGCTGTATTGGATCTGCACCATGGTTTTCGGGCTGCTGCTCCAGGGGTAACGGCGCTCCATAGACTCGGCCTTGGGGCGAATGTTGCGGTCAGTCCAGCTCTGCGCTGTTTTGCCATCCTGTTTGGCAAGATGACCGAACCAGAGGTTGGCCTGCTCGCCCAATTGCTTGAGCGGCAGATTGCCGCTGATGCTCAGCACCATGGCGCCCGGGTCACCCAGCAGTTGCCTATCTAATTGCTCAAGTTTTGCCAGCTCTGATGCAGGGTCACTGCCCTGCATCAAGAGCAGCTCTCCGTTCTCAAAGGCGGCTTGTGTGATGGCATCCATAAAGCGCCGCTCGGCGGGCATATGATTCCGCTGTTGCTGAATGGCCTGCCGCTGCCTGCTCAAAGCCTCCTGGCAATACCTGGGCTGGGTCAAACGCAGGGCAAATAACTTGAGCAGCGGCGCCAGGGTATCGGCGGATGCTTGACCACGCAGGCCATGATGCAGCAGCTCGGCATAGGGGGTGATGCTGATGCCGTATTGCTTCTGCAAGGCCAGCAGATCCCGGCCCGAATATTCGCCGATACCACAGGAGGATGGCAGGTAAAGCGCCTGGCTGACATAGCCCTTGGTGTTGTGGTTCTCCAGAGAGCGGCCACCGGGAAGGCGTAGATCCAGCTGAATGTTATCGGTCAGCATAGGATCGCTGTGCAGCAGCAAGGTCAGGCCATTGGCCAGTTGCCAGCGCTCGCTGCGCACCTTGGGCAAGGCGCCAAGCGCCGGCAGTGATGCTCTATCCACAACCTTATTCATCGCAGGCGGCGTTAAGTCCAGTGTCAGTTGCCTGGGTTTGAGCGCAAAGGCGCCTGGCGTGCTCGCCAGCCCCTGTTGCCAGGCGGTCAGCAGGCTATTTTTATTGAGCTTTTCGGCGTCCGTGTCCGGCCCTATGAGGGCAATTTTGACCTCGGCCTGTTGCAGCAAAGACTGCACCGCCGCCTGCAGATGCTCGGGCGTAACCTCGGTGAGGAAGGTCTGGGTCATCTGCCACTCTTGCTGCTTGTTCAGCATAGGCATTTGAAAGCTGACGGCATTGGTCAGTTGCTCGAGCAGATAACCGCTGTCATAGCGCGACTCGCTCAGCGCCTGCTGTTGCAAGCGCGCCAGCAAGGGCGCCTTAACGGCATCCAGCTCAGCTTGGCTCACCCCTTGGCTCGCCAAACGTTTAAGCTCAGTGGCAAAGCGCTGCAACGCTGTGCCATAGTCGGCATCGAGCGGGTGCAGAATCGCCAGATGCTGAATTCGCGAGGGCGACAGCACCGCACTCTGATCGCCGAGCTGCGCCTTGGCAAACAGCTGTTCATCCACCATCAGGCCAAGACGACGGTTCAGTACCGCCAGCCAGAGCCTGTCGAGTAGATCCCGCCATTGGCCGTTGACACTATTGAGCGGCGCGGGTAAGGGCTGTTGCAGCATGAGTTGGATGAAACGCTGCGATTGCTCGGGATCCAACACAGTTTGCAGTTGCACCTCGGCAGAAGAGGAATCGAAACGACCCCAGTCGGCGGTGACTTTACTATCGCCCTTCGCCATAGGCCCGAAGAAGTGCTCGATATGCTGCCGAGCCTCTTCGACATCGAATTCACCGGCCATCATCAGCACCATATTTTGTGACTGATACCAGTCCTGATAATACTGCTTGGCCAGGGTCACAGGCGCAGAGCGGATCACCTCTGGCAGGCCTATGGGATTGCGCTCGGCCAGCTCACTGCCTTGATAACGCAGTTGCTCCAGGGCGCTATTGATCCTCTGCCCTAGCCCCTGACGCAGACGCCACTCTTCGATAATCACTTCCCGCTCGCGCTCAAACGCCTGGGGATCGAATGTCAGCTTATGGCCCCACTGGGATAAAATTTTCAGTCCCAACGCCACTTGCTGCTCATCGGCGGCGGGTAAAGACAACTTATAGACGGTGGAAGCAAAGCTGGTGACCGCATTGACATGACTGCCAAGGCTGATCCCCTGCTGCTCCAGTTGTTTAAAGCTTTGCTGATCCGCAAACGCCTCTGTGCCCTTGAACGCCATGTGTTCAACGAAATGGGCCAAGCCTTGCTGGGCGTCAGTTTCCTGCAGCGAGCCGGCCTTGACCAGCAGCCTGAGTTCCACGTTTTGCCGCGGATCTTTCCTGGGCAGCAGCATCACCTGCAAACCGTTGGCCAAAGTATAAGTTTGCAGATCTGGCCTCAGTGGCAAGCTGCCCTCGGCGAGTGGTTGCGGTGAAGTTGACTGTTGTTGTGACTGTGGTTTCGGCTCAGTAGTGCTTTGGCAAGCCAGCAGCAAACCGGCCAGCAAACATACTATCAAGGGTTTCATTTCAGGCCTCCCTCAGGCGGGTGATGGTGGCAGGTTGAGATTGTTCATCCTGCTCCAGGGAAATAATCTCATCGGCCAGCTGATGCAGTGGTAATTGATGGCTGACCAACACTATGCAGGCCTTGGGCAACTCGGCGCGCAAGAGTTGCAGCAGCGAAGTGGCGGCGGCTATGTCCAGTGCCGAGGTGGTTTCATCCAGCAGGATCAGCTCAGGGGCGTTGAGCAGCAACCGGGCAAACATCACTCTTTGCTGCTCGCCGCCCGATAGCCGCTGCAGCCAGTTATCTGTCTGTTCGAGCATGTCCTGCAGCTCCCCTAACCCCACCTGCTGTAACACTTGGTAGCAACGCTCATCACTAAACCTCTGGGTGGCAGCCGGATAACAGATGAGCGACTTGAGTGAACCCTCCGGCAGATAAAGGCGCTGGGATATCCAGCAGGGGCTGACCCGAGTCGCCAGTTCCCCGCAATAGCCATCCCAGAAGCCAGCCAGGGTTCGCAGTAAACTGGTTTTACCGATACCGGAGCGGCCATGCAGTACCAGCAGCTTTCCCGGTGTGAGTGAAAGGCGCAGTCTTTGCAGCAGCAGCCGACCATCCGGCAACAAGAGATCCAGACTGGCCTGCAACAGCGGCACTGCCTGAGGTTCAAGCACATTGACACTTTTATCTGGGACACTATCGGTTGCAGCTGAGGGCTTGGCGGCGACTGCCGCCTCGGGCCGCGGCGTATCGGCAAACAGACTGGCTTCAAAATGACTCAGACGCTCGACCGTAGCGCTCCAGCGCGCCAGGTCTTTATAGGCGTAGATAAACCAGCTGAGGGCACTGGCGACCTGGGTGAAGGCCATCTTTATCTGCATCAAACCGCCGAGCTGAATTGCCCCGGCAAGAAACTTGGGCAGAGCAAAGAATATCGGCGCCAGCATGGTGACCTGGCTGTAACCTGTTGTGAAGAAGGCCAGATTACGCTCCTTCGACATCAAGGCGTACCAGTTACCGACTACCCGGGAGAAGCTTTGCGCCAATGCCTGCTGCTCACAGTCCTCACCTCGCTGACCGGCAATGGCTTCACTGTGGTTACGGCGCTGCACCAGGGCGATACGGAAATCCGCCTCACGCTTTTGCTGCTGAAAGTTAAGCCGGTGCAATGGCTTACCCACCTTGTGGGTGATCAGGGTGCCTATCAGGGTGTAGAGCAGGCAGACCCACACCATGTAGCCGGGTATCGTCAACTCGGCATCGCCCAAGGGAATGCTGATCTCGCCGGACAGCGTCCAGAGGATCACCACAAAAGAACCTATGGTGAGTACAGAACGCAAGAAGGACAACAGCAGATCCAGCGAAGTGTCCACCAGCAGGAAAACGTCCTCGGCAATACGTTGATCCGGGTTGTCAGGCTCCTGCTGCCCAAGCTGGATTCGGTAATGGCGACTGTCCGGCGACAGCCAGCGGCTACAGAGATCCCGGGTCATCCATTCACGCCACTGTATGATGAGCTTTTTCTTTAGGTAGTCGGCGTACACCAACACCAGCACCAAGGCGACTATGATCAGCATAAACTGCTGCAACAAGGGGTAAATCAGGCTGCCATCCAACTGCTGCAGCGCGTTGAAGAAGTCGCCGTTCCACTGGTTGAGCTGCACGCTGAACCAGACCGAAGAGAGGCTTAAGGTCAACACCACCAGCAGCAATGCCAACGCCGGCAGCCGTTGCCGATTACACCAAAAGGGTTTTATCAAATGCCAGAACATGGCCAGATGTTTCATATCGGAAAATCCATCAATAGCAACGGGCGGCCGCTGGGCCGCCCGCCGAAGAGTCAGCTTAGTATTCGTAGTTCAACTGCAACCAGAACTGACGTCCCGGCTCATAGTTGAAATAGAGCTGATCCTGGTAAACAAAGGAGTCGTTGGCATTTTTGCGGTTGAGCAGGTTGTAGATCTCCACCGACACAGAGGCGCCCTTGGCAAACTCGGGCTGCCATTGCAGCTTGGTATCCCAACGGAAGGTCGAGGCGTAATCCACTTTGGCGTACTTAACCAGATCCTTGCCGGTATCGGGATCGCGGAAATAACCGTTCTGATCGCGACTGGCCTGCTCACGGCTGGAGGTCCAATGCAGCAGGTTATACCAGGTGAGGCCGTAGTCATCGAACTCGTGGGTCAGCTCCAGATCTATCTTCCAGGGCGCATTGAAGTCAGTGGCCGGTAAATCGGCCGCAGCAATGACCTTGCCGTCATACCAAACCTTGTCGGCATCCACATTGAGACCGGATTCGAAATAGCTGTAACCCTGATCTTTTGGGGTGTTGCTCTTGGTTTCCTGCCAGGCGACCGAGAATTTGGCCTGGTGGTTTGCGCCCCAAAATTGAAGGGTTTCCCGATTCATCAGGGTGAAGATCACGCTGTCATGGCTGGTGCTGCCGCTGTTGTCGAAGGTTCGAATGGCGCGCTGTTCATAGTCATCAGTGCCGGGATACTTATAACGACTGCGCACTTCATCACGGCCGTTGCGGTGCACATAGTTCAGCTTCCAGATGCTGTTGCCCCAAATCTGTTGAACACCGGCAGTAAACTCGTCGTTATAGGGCGTTTGCAGGTCTTCCATCCCCTCATAATCCCGGGTCGGCATCCAGTCGTTGTCGGCAGAGTTGGGTTTACAGTCAAAGTAGCAATGCACCAGGCCACCGTTTTGGCCGCTGTAGAGAGCATAAGTCAACATGGAGCGACCATAGTAACGGTTGGCCCCGGCGGTCAGCAGGGTGTTGCCGTCGCCAAACAGGTTCCAGCTGCTGCTGAGTCTCGGAGCCAGATTATTGCGATTGACAAAGCCGTCGTGATCCAGCCGCAGACCAGGCCTGAAGCTGAAATCGCCCCAGTTGATCACATCTTCAACATAGAGGGCATACTGGCTGTGAGTGCTCTTGTATCGGCCTTCAAGGAAGGCATCGAGACGCAGTTGTGACCAGCCCATCATTTCCAGGCTGCCGTCGTAGTTGTTGCGGTAGTAAGTCTTGTCCCGGTTGAACTCGGCGTCGGTGTAACTGGCTTCGCCCCCCAGGGTAAAGGTGTGGCTCATACCGGCCCATTTGAGGGGATCCCATTTCCACTTCAACTTGGCGGTACTGGTTTCCTGGGTAGAGTCCAGATCGCCCGGGCCTCCGGAGGAGTAGGAGCGATTGCTCTGCCAGTCCATCAATTGCACCCAGTAAGTCTGCTCGCCGGCACGCTTGTCTGTCATGCGGTTATAGTTGAGCGACAACTCCAGTGTCGAAGCGTCAAAGCCGTGCTCTATCTCCAGGGTAGAACTGTAGCCCTTGTGTTCATCGCGGTAGTCTGAATTGGCCACCCCGTTGAAGAACATGTCCGCCTCATAGGCCGAATAGGCCAGCGACAGATGCGCCGTGGTGCGTGGTGAAGCGTACCAGGTAAACTTGCTGAACAGATTGTCTGAGGTGCGCCGTTGATGCTTGAGGCCGCCGCCTGTCTTGAAGGCCACCAGCTCACCGTTGGCATCCAGTCCCACTGCGGTAGCAGGTACATTCATCATGGGGATTTTCGACTCACGCCGGGAAACCGAAGCCACAAAACCCAAGTCGTCGGTAATGCCGGTTTCAAAGCTCAGGCCATAGTTGCGCTTGCTGTAATCCGTCTGGAATCTGGCCGGTTGTGACAGGTCATTATTGGCCGAGTCAAACTGCAATTTGTCATCTATATGCACCTTGTTCCAACTGGCATCCGTTTGGCGGAAATAGACGCTGGCGGCAGTTTCCCCTTGCCAACTGCGGGTTGTGGCATCCACTACCCCACCGGTAAAGCCACCGAATTCCACCGGAATATTGGCATCATAAAGGGTCACGCTGTCTATCAGGCGGCTGTCGACATACAAACCCTGCTCGTCGCTGGACAGACGGGCGTTGGTGACCACGCTGCCATCGACCGGATCCAGGTCGTTGTTGATGCTCATGCCATCGAGCAGGAAGGCATTTTGATAGGCATTGCTGCCGTGAATGGAAATGTCGGCGGGTTTGATCTCCCCCTGATTCAGACTGCTGTTGGCGCTGTTGGAAAACTGCACCGCCGGATTGGACCTGAGCAAGTCGGTCAGGTTACCGTCACCGGTTGGGCGTTTTTTGATATCTTCCCGGGTCAGGGTTTCATGTTGGGTCAGGCCATTGTCGGCCTGCTCTCTGACGATTATCTCCTGTTGATCAGCCACATCAACCTGTTGCGCCTGAGCTACCGGCATCAATGCCAGACCACAGACTACAGCCGCGTGTTTCTTCATCCTCAATCCCTTTATTGTTAAAAAACAGCGATGCCGGAGTTGAACCCGCACCACTAAAGTGTGAGGTTGGCCAAAATAACTTGATCAAATACAAATGACAATTGTTATCATTACTATTTGCTGATAATGTCTCAAATCATGTCAACATTCTGGTGATGATGTGCGCAAAACCACAGCATTCCAGACAAAAAAATATTTTCATTCAGATGTTTACTAAAACAGCAGTATCTGTCTTGGCCGCCTGGGTATTACAGGTGGCGGCCACGCCGAGTGACCTCAACGAGATCCACAGGGCCGACCGTCAGGGATTAAAGGCCAGCCAACAAGCCCAGCAAGCCATAGAAAAACTCGATGATGAGCAGCAATCCCTGATCCAGGAAAGCCGCCAACTCAAGCATGAAATCCAACTGGCCAGCCATTACCAAAAGCAGTTGCAACAGCAGATAGGGCAGCTGCAATCTTCTCTGGAGGAGCTGGGCGAGCAGCGCCGGCAACTGCGCCAGACCCGGATGCAGCTGGCCCCGATGATGGACGAAATGCTGCTGTCGCTCACGCAACTGGAGCGGGCCGATCTGCCATTTCAGCAGCAGGAACGGCAGCAGCGTCTCGATAATTTGCAACTCTTGCTGCAAAGCGCCGAGCTGAACCAGGGCGAGAAACTGACCCGGCTGTTGGATGCCTACCAGGTGGAGCTCAGCTACGGCTACAGTGTGGAGAGCTGGCAGGGCAAACTCGGCGACGGTCGGCTGGTGAATTTTCTGCGCGCCGGGCGCCTGGGGTACTTTTTCCTTACCCTGGATGGCAAGGCCGGTGGCCGCTGGCAGGGAGATAATTGGCAGGCGCTGGCGCCTGAGCAGCTTGGCAATGTCGCCGCTGCCATCCGAGTCGCCTCCGGAGATGGCATACCGGCACTGCTGCAACTGCCTCTGATAGCGGAGGCATCATGAGCTTTTTGTCTTCCAGCACTCGCCAGAGCATGATGCGTCCCGCATTACTGTGGTCGCTATCGATGTTGTCGCTCTCATTGTCCCTCCCCTGCCAGGCCGAAAGTCTGCAACAGGTGCTTGAGCAGGTTCGCAGTGGCAGTCGCCAGGAACAAGCGGCCGCCGAGCGGCAAGAGAATCAGAGCCGTCAGAGCCTGGAGCAGGTGCGCAGCAACCATAAGAAACTGCAGCAGCAACTCACCCGGACTCAGGCAAATAACCTGGAACTTGAAGACCAACTGCTGGCACTGCAGCAAAGCCTCAAGGACAAACAGGCTCAGCTCAACGCCGAGAAAGCCAGTCTCGACGGGGTGTTTCGCGCCATCCAGGAACATGAGCAGTTGCTGCTCACCACAGTGGCACCCCACAGCCTATGGCGCCACGACAGCAGCGGCCTCGCTGAGATACCCACTGACCAACTTGGCCTGCAGCGACTGCAGGCGCTTTGGACCGCATTGACAGAACAAAGCGTATTGGCAGCCAAACCCATAGTTCAAAGCAGCGAAGGCCTCAATGCCGATGGCACCCCAGTGCTATTGAATGTCACCGAATATGGGCCTTTCAATGCCCTCAGCGACAAAGGCTGGGTACGCTACTTGCCGGCGCAGCAAAGCTGGCAACTGCTGGCTGAGCAGCCAAAGCTATCGCCCACCCAGGGGAGTGTCTGGCTCGACCCCTCATTTGGCAAGTTGCTGCAACAGGCGGCAAACGGTAACGGCTGGTTCGACAAGCTCAAACCGGCAGGAATAGTCGGCGTCTTTATCGGCCTGATAGCCCTGATAGCCTTAGGCATAGCCCTGAACCGCCTGTGGATACTGCGCCGCGAAAAACGGCGGCTGACCCAACAGCAGGCCAGTCAGCAAGTGCAGAGTGACAATGCCCTCGGCCGGGTGATGTTGGCGGCAACCGATTGCCCCGAGGAGCAACTCGAAGCGCGGCTCAACGCCGCCGTACTCAGCGAAGTCCCCCGCCTGACCCGTGGTACTGGCACCCTGGCGGTATTGGCGGGGATCCCGCCGCTGCTGGGGCTTCTGGGCACGGTTGGCGGCATGATTGAAACTTTCGATGTGATCACCCGTTTCGGCAGCAACAACACAGAGCTGCTCTCGGGTGGCATTGCCGAGGCACTGCTGACCACCCAGCTGGGACTGATGACAGCCATTCCGCTGCTGTTGCTGCACTGCGCAGTCAAGAGCCAGAGTCGGCAACTGACCCAGATGCTTGAGCAGGAAGCGGCCGCCCTGGTGGTATTGCAGCGCTTTGGTGACACAGGTAACCCCGGGCAATGAGCACTTTCTATGACTTTGTGCTGCAGGCCGGCGTCATTGTTTGGCTGATACTGCTGCTCTCTTGCCTGATGTGGTATCTGCTGCTTAAGGGCTTTAGCCGTATTCGCCGACTGAGCCCCTGCTGGCTGGATGATGCCCGCCACTTGAATCCCAAGCTAGCGCGCTATGACCTCTGGCAAAAGACACAGCTGCAACAGGCCTTTCTCAGCCGCGCCGCCCTGAATTTAAGCGGCGGACTCGACTGGATAGATTCACTGATAAAGATACTGCCGCTGCTGGGGCTCTTGGGCACTGTAGATGGGATGATCAGTAGTTTTGCCGAGCTTGGGCAACTCGATGTCCAAAAACAGCTGTCATCCGGGATCAGCTCGGCACTGCTGACCACATTGGCCGGTTTGGTGACCTCCTTGTCCGGGCTCTATCTGGCCTATCAGCTCAAGCAGAGCAATCAGCGGTTGCTGGCGGAGCTACGCCGGACATTTTCGGAGTAAAAGATGCAATTCAAACATACAGATGATCAGGGCACAGAAGCCAATGTCGATCTAACTCCCTTGATTGACGTGGTATTTATTCTATTGATCTTCTTTATTTTATCGGCGTCATTTCAGAAAACCCAGTCGCTGGAGCTGGAACGCCCCACAGCTCAGGTACAAGACAATCAGGATAAGCGCGCCATCTTAATCAGCATAGACAAACACAATGTGATCTGGCTGGAGCAGCAAGCCGTCAAGGCGGTTGAACTGCCCGCCCGGCTGAAACACACGCTGGCAAGTTCAGAACAGAGTTCGGCCATTATCGAAGTGGATAAGCATGTCACCAGCGGCAAGCTCATCGAAGTGGTCGACAAAGTACGCATCGCAGGAGTCAATAATGTGGCCGTCGCAACCCAAGACCCCAGCTAGCCAAACAGGACTGATTTTCACCAGTGCCATACTGATCAATTTGGCGTTGGCCAGCCTGATCTATGCCCTGACTCTGAGCCAAAGCACAGCACCAGTTAAACGGGTCACATTGGGCGGAGTCTACTTTCCCGAGCGGCAAGATAGCAAACCGCAAGAGCCCTTACCTGAGGTGCGCCTCAGCTCGGCGCCGCTGACATCCTCGCCACCACCTCCGCCCATGACACTGGATCTCAGCGCACTGGATGCCAACACAGGTATTCCTGTGCCGGATCCCCTGTGGCCGACGCCGGATGATATTCAGCAAATCCAGCCACCTACGCTGAATTTCAGCCAAAGCGGCAGCGCCCCCGGCAGTACCATGCAGGCCAGTATCGCCATGGCGCAGGTGGTGTTTCAAATGCCGCCCGAATACCCGCTGCAGGCCAAACAGCGGGGCATTGAAGGACAGGTGACCCTGGATTTGGCGATCAACCCGGAGGGCAGAGTGGAAGATATCAAGTTGGTGGATGAAACCCCCAGCGGCGTGTTTTACCGCTCGGCTTCCAGAGCCGTGCTCAGGTGGCGCTTTGCGGCGCCCATGCAGACCCAATGGCAACGGATAGTGATCAGATATGAACTTGAAAAATAGCCTGTTGTTTTGCTGCATTCTGTTCAGCGCGCCGCTGCTGGCGAGCAATGCACTGCAACGTTATCAGCAACTGCAGTTTCAATTGCAGCGGGATCCTGCTGCGGCGCTCAAGGCGATTGAAAGCTTTCAGCGTCAGTATGCCGAAGGCAGCGACAGTGAGCAGCAGATGGCGGCCTACCTGCATCTGCAGGCCTGCATCAACCTCAAGGACTATCAGTGCGCCGCGCAGCAAACCCGGCTGTTGCTGGCTTTACCCGTCACGGCATTGCAGCAACGGGATCTCTATAAGCTGGGTGCCCAACTGAACTACCAGCAAAGCGAATACCGCCAAAGCCTGGAATACAGCAAGCAATGGCTGCAACTGGCGGCCAATCTCCAAGAGCAACAACAGGAACAAGAACTCAAACCCGGCGCCACTGAATTTGCCACCATGTACTCGCTGGCCTCCTACGCCGCATTTCAGTTGCAGCAGCTACCAAAGGCCACTGAGCAGATGCGTCTGGCACTGGATTGGGAAGTCACCGAAACCCGGCAACACTTTCTGCAGTCCCTGTATCAAAGGCAGCAGCGTTTGCCGGAAGAAGAGCAACTGTTGAGGCAGATGATCGCCGCCTATCCGGATCGCCCCCTCTATTGGGAACGCCTGGGCCATAACCTGCAGCAACAGGGGCAAGAGCAGGAATCGCTCAATGTCCTCAGCTCGGCATACAAGGCCGGGCAGTTGCCCACACGCAGTATTCCACTGCTGGCACAGTTATTGATGCTGCATCAGGCCCCCGGCCGAGCGGCAGATCTGCTGGAGCAACACAGCGAGGCACTGGCACAACACTCCAGCTATAAGCCGCTGTTATCTCAGGCCTATCTGTTGTCGCGTCAAAGAGACAAGGCGCTGAGCCTGCTGCAGAAATCAAGCCAAACCCAAGGACAGAAATCCTTGCCGCTGCGGGCACAATTGGCTTACAGCCTGGGGCAATGGCCGCTGGCACAACAACTGTTGTCACAGCTACAGCAGCAAGATGCAGATAACCGCTACTGGCAGCTGTTGCTGGCCCTGAGCCACTACGAAGCCGGGCAGTTACAACAAGCCAAAACCTTGCTTAAAGCGATCAACCAGGGAGAGTACCAGACGACGGCGGCTCAGTGGCTGAATCAGATAAACTACCTCACGGACGCCCCCTGAGGCTCTATCAGGTTTGCCTGCAAAATGTGATTAACCAAGCAAAACAGTCAAGTTTTATTGGCCTAAGCTTGGCTAAAATTAAAGATGCTTTTATTATGCATGTAAATTGATAATACAGAGAGCATCCTATGTCAGCGCAAATCTCCCTCGAACGCAGAGTCGGCGAACTGGTCGCCGAAGACTTCCGTAACGCCCATGTTTTCAGCCGTTTTGGTATCGACTTTTGCTGTGGCGGTGGCCGTTCACTGGCATCGGCCTGCGAGCGAGCCGGCGCCGAGCCCACCGAGGTGTTGCACGCCCTGAGCCAACTGGCCGCAGAGGGCACGCCGGACGATGCCTTGGCCAAATTGCCACTTGGTGAGCTTATCGAGCATATCGAAGCGACCCACCACAAGTACATACGCGATACCGCACCGCTGCTGCTGGAATATGCCCAGAAGATGGTGCGAGCCCACGGTGAGCATTATGAAGAGATCAAACCCTTGGCCGGTTGGATCCGCGCCCTGATGGATGACCTCTTGCCCCACCTGCAAAAAGAGGAACAGATACTGTTTCCGGCCATTCGTGCCCTGAGTCAAGGGCAAGAGTTCAACGCCTGTTTCGGCCATATAGGCAATCCTATCCGGGCAATGGAATATGAGCATGATGAGGCAGGGCAAATTCTGGCCAAGCTGCAGCAGTTGACCAATCACTACCAGGCCCCTGAGCATGCCTGCACTACCTGGCGGGTATGTTATGCCACCCTGGCCGAGTTTGAAGCCGATCTGCACCGCCACATCCACCTGGAAAATAACCTCTTGTTTCCCAAAGCCCTGGCACTGGTGGACTGAGGGCTGTTCAAATCCTGGCTGACTTGCTACAACTGCAGTAACAGCAGTAAACAAGGAGTCAGTCATGCCGGCTACAGGTTTCATTCTGGACGATATTGAAAATCTGCGTGAGTCCGCCGCGGTGGAGTTCAAGCTCGCCGCCGGACGCCATGGCAAGGGTGCGCTACCGCTGGCGCTGTGGGAAAGCTACAGCGCCTTTGCCAATACCAATGGCGGCGAGATCATTCTTGGTGTCAGGGAGGAAAAGGGCGAGTTTTTTATCGAAGGAATAGCCGAACCCAGGCCCCTTATCGATGAAGCCTGGAAGATACTCAACAATTCACAAAAGATCAGCGCCAATATTCTTGGCCCGGCCGACATTCAGCTGATAGAACTGGCCGGTAAGCAGTTGATCCGCTTTCGGGTTCCCCAAGCCGACTACAGTCAGCAGCCCGTCTATCTGGGGACAGAAGCGATTGGCGGCACCTATATCAGGGTCGGAGATGCCGATATGCGCGCCAGTCCGGCGCAGGTGAAACGCATGCTAAGACGCAAACAGAGACACAGTATTCAAGCCAGCCAGAGTTCCAGAGTCAAATAGCTTCCCACTAGGGCGATAGCCGAGCCCATGAGTTGCACCACACGTTTGCGCTTGCCATCCGGGTTTATCAAACTGCCGATGATCACCCCGGCAACATGAATGGCCGCCGTTCCCAACAAAAAGCCCATGGCATAAATGCTTGGCCTGGCCAACTCAGGCATTTCAACGCCGTGAGCATGACCGTGAAACAAGGCAAAGACGCCGACAAAGGCCATGGCAAAAGAGATGGGCATCTCACGGTTGAGCGCAATGGCAAGCCCCAGCAGCAATACCGACAGGGCAATACCCGATTCAACAAAAGGGATCGGCATGAGTGACATACCGGCAACCGCGCCCAGGGTCATGAAAAACAGAAATGCCAAAGGTACAGACCAGATGGCACTGCGCCCCAACTGGGTACTGAGAATACCGACACTGAGCATGGCCAACAGATGATCGAACCCCAATACAGGGTGATTGAAACCATCCCAGAAACCACCATCCGCATGCAGCTCGTGTGCTGAGACCGGCAGGCTCAACAGCAACAACAACAGCATGATTATTCGGGATGGCATAGGTTAAACCTCAGGCGGCAACGGCAAGGAGCTATACACTAGCACCAAGTCGATGTTAAAAAAATGATAAGAAACTAAAAAAGCGCGCTTTGATGCACGCTTTAATGGTGAGAAATTGTTTCAGGGAGCCAGAGTCAGTGGCTGTGCCCAGGAAACACGCGCCTGTTTCTGTTGGATCAATTGATTGATCAGTTCACGGATCTTAGGTTCGGCATCAATGAACTTGTTCATATTGGCTCCACCCATCCGAGCATCATAGATAGCCTGACCATCGAGTCTACCCTGGTGATACACCTTAATCTCGGCGTATACCATATAAAGTGCCAAGTCCCATGCCCAATTCGCACTGTAGGTTGCAGTCCAATCACATTGATCGGCGGCGTTTAACTCTTGAACCAGTCGATAGCGTATCTGTTTTTCACGCAGCACCTTCTCCACTTCCTGCAAGAAACCTTCCCTGACCTGTGGGTTTTCCAGAATACAGAGGCCTGCATCTTGATGCAGTGCCACAGGATCGACCTGTTGTTTGATGGAGCAAGCACTGAGCCCCAAAAAAGATGTAAGCAGTAGTATGGCGAGTCGTTTTGTCATTTTCTTCTTATCCATAGAGATGGTTACAGCCCGGCCGGGCGCAGCCAATCTACTCAGAAAACACAAAAACGCAACAAAATCACAATAGAAGTGCCAATTCACTCAGAGAATGGAGCCGAATGTGAGGCAGCAGGGTGTTGGCTGCTCTGCAGTTATCACCGGCAAACGCCGGATTGAGCCAGGCAGCCTGACAGCCGGCCTTACGGGCACCTTCGACATCTGTCAGCGGGTGGTCACCGACATGCAGCAGCGCCTCAGAGGGTAAGGCCAGGCGCTCGGCGGCCAACTGGAACATATCCCCCCAGGGTTTACGTCTGATACCATTGCCCGGATGCAGCACAAACTCAAACATCTCTCCCAGGCCAATTCTGCCGGCATCCACATTGCCATTGGTGATCCCGACCAGGCGAAAACGCTCAGCCAATTGCGAAAGTAAGGCGAGCACTTCCTTTGATACCTTAAAGTCACTGCGCCGCTCAAGGAACAAGGCCAGACCCGCTTTCGCGCCCAGCTTTGCCTTGTGCTTATCATATCCCAGCATCTCCAGCCCGGTTTGCAATAGCGCCAATCGCGCGGCACTGGTGTCATGGGTCAGCTCGGCTTGCTGCAACAAGAGCTGGCGCTTCAACGCCCGCCAGTCTGCGGCCTGCCAATTACCGCTCCGGGGGAACTCTTTGGCCAGCCACTCGAGCAATGCGCCTTCGGCGGCGGCGATAATTGGCCGGTTATCATAGAGGGTATCGTCAAGATCAAAACTGATGGCTTCGATAGCGCCGGGGCGAAGAAACACCTGCATCATTTGTCCTTTTTGGCTCTGGGGTGAGCGCCGTCATACACCTTGGCCAGATGCTGAAAGTCCAGACTGGTATATATTTGGGTGGTCGCCAGATTGGCGTGTCCCAGCAGCTCCTGCACCGCCCGCAAGTCGCCGCTGGACTCAAGCATATGGGTCGCGAAGGAATGCCTGAGCTTGTGGGGATGCACCCTGGCGGATAACACCTGTTCCTGCCCCCAGCGCGCCATGCGCGCCTGAATACTGCGATGCGCCAAGCGCTTGCCCTTGGCGGTCACGAACAGCGCCTGATCTTCACAAGGAATATCCCGGCGGTAATCCAGCCATTGTTGCAATGCGGCAATGGCGACCGAGCCCACAGGCAGCAGCCGTTCCTTGCCACCTTTACCCATCACCTTGATTTGCTGCTGGGCGAAATCCAGTTGCGGCACATCCAACGAGGCCAACTCGGCCAGACGCAGCCCTGAGGAGTAACACAGCTCCATCATCGCCTTGTCACGGGCACTGAGGGGATCTGTCACCTCAATATCCAGCAGATGACTGATGCTATCGGCGTCGAGATTCTTGGGCAGCGGCTTATTCTGTTTTGGGGCGCTCAGTTGCCGGGCGGGATTACTCTTGACCAACTCTTCGAGCAGCAGAAATTCGTAGAACTGCTTGACCGCCGACAGGCACAGAGACAAAGAGCGGGGGCTGAGACCCTGACGATGTAACTTGGCCAACACAGCACTCAACAGGGGATCAGTTACCTGGTCCCAGTCAATATCCTGCGGCAGCAGCCCGGCAACCCGTTGCAGTTCGCGCAGATAGTTGCGGGCTGTGTAAGGAGACAGCTGCCGCTCGGCACTGAGATGGCGCTCGAAGCGGCCAAGCCAGGGAGAATCCTGTTTAACGGCCATCAGAGCTTGGGCAGCAGATGGTCCAACAGCTGCCGCAACTGATCCAGCAGCATATTGTCCATCTCCGGATGGAAGTGAGTCACATCGGCACTGGCGATAGCAAAGATCACCTGGCCATTTTGTTCCGACAGCCGTGCCAGTGACACTGAGCCGACTTCAGAGCCGAACAAACGCTTGGACTCCTCCTTGGTCAAGCGACCAAAGTAATAGCCGTGCTGCAGGCGCTTACGCCAGATGGCCGAGAGTTCTGAGTCGATATCATGCACGGTAATCAGGCGTACATGGCTGAAGTTAAAGGCTTCTTTAAGCTCGGCGCACAGCACCTGCCTAAGCTCGCCCATATCTTCGCAATCGAGTAACTTCAATGAAAGCTGAGTGTTGAAGCGGAAGATTTTCTCATTGCGGCTGGCCATGCCAAGCAGCGCGGTGATCTCCTCTTCCAGCTGCTGTACCCGGCTGCGCAGTAGCTCCTGCCGCCGCTCTACCAGAGAAACAGTGCCACGCTCGCCGTGGGGCAGACGCATAGCCAACAGCAGCTCGGGGTGACGACAGAAAAACTCCGGGTTATCCAACAGATATTCACGGATGATCTGCTCATCAAAAGGTGGATTGAGCTTAGCTTTGGCGTCTGTCATATCTGTATCTGTCCGTCGTATACCTGTTCGGCCGGGCCTGTCATCCACAACGGCTTGCCCTCACCGTCCCATTTGATTGTCAGGGTGCCGCCGGGCAGGTCGACCTGCACAGTGTTGCCCAGCTTGCCCTGCAATTGGCCCACCACTGCAGCCGCACAGGCACCACTGCCACAGGCCAGGGTTTCGGCGGCGCCGCGCTCATAAACCCTGAGCTTGATATGGCCCTTGTTGAGCACCTGCATAAAGCCGACATTGACCCCTTTGGGGAAGCGTTCGTGATTGGTCAGCTGCGCGCCAATAACATCGACATCTGTGGCAGCCACATCCTCGACTTCCAGCACACAGTGGGGGTTACCCATGGAGACTGCACCGCAGAGGAAGGTTTGCCCTTCGGTTGGCAAAAGGTAGGTCTTTTCGGCCTTTTTGGCCTTGAAGGGGATCCGCGCCGGATCCAAGATAGGTACGCCCATATTGACGGTGACATTGCCATCGCGCTCCAGTCGCAGGGTCATCTTGCCGGATGAGGTGCTGACCTTGATCTTGTATTTCTGGGTCAGGCCCTTGTTGCGAACAAAGCGGGCAAAGCAGCGGGCGCCGTTGCCGCACTGTTCGACCTCGCTGCCATCGGCATTGAAGATACGATAATGAAAGTCCAGATCCGGATCATAGGGCGGCTCGACCAGCAGCAGTTGATCGAAACCGATACCGAAGTTGCGGTCGGCCAGGCGCCGGATCTGCTCCGGCGAAAAGTACACATTCTGAGTCACGCCATCGACGACCATAAAGTCGTTGCCCAGACCATGCATCTTAGTGAAGTGGATCAAGATTACTCCTAGGTTCCAACGCCTACAGCGGGAAAGTACTCACACTAGTTTACGGCAGCAAGTGCTCACCTTGCCACAGTTGTTCCAGCTTTTCCCGTTCACGCACCAGATAATGTTCACTGCCATCGACCATGACTTCAGCCGCTCGCGGACGGGTGTTGTAGTTGGAGGACATCACAAAGCCATAAGCACCGCTGGAACGCACCGCCAGCAGGTCGTGGGCTTGCAGCACCAAGGCGCGCGATTTACCCAGAAAATCCCCGGTTTCACACACTGGGCCGACTATGTCGTATTCCCGGCTTTCACCCTCTCTTGGCTGCACCGGGATAATCTGCTGCCAGGCGCTGTAGAGTGACGGGCGGATAAGGTCATTCATGGCACCGTCCACTATCGCAAAATGCTTGCCGGCATTCTCTTTCTGGAACAGCACCTGAGTGACAAAGATCCCGGCATTGGCGGCAATCGCCCTGCCCGGTTCGAAAATTAGCTTCAGTGGTCGTTCACCCAGACGCTCGAGCAATGCGGCGGCATACTTGTCCGGTTGTGGCGGGGTTTCTTCATCATAAGTGACCCCCAGGCCACCGCCCACGTCCAGATGCTCAATCACTATGCCTTTTTCTGCCAGCCTATCGATCAATGCCAGCATTCTGTCCATGGCATCAAGAAACGGCCTGAGTTCAGTAAGCTGTGAGCCGATATGGCAGTCGGCGCCCTTGATGGCCAGGTGCGGCAAGGATTGCACCTGCAGGAAAGCTTCCTCGGCTTCATCCATGGCGATACCGAACTTGTTTTCTTTCAGGCCAGTGGAGATATAGGGGTGAGTACCGGCATCCACATCCGGGTTGATCCGCAAGGAAACCGGCGCCTGTTTACCCAAAGAGCCTGCCACTTCGTTGAGCAGTTCAAGCTCGGCGCGGGATTCAACATTGAAGCAATATATGCCCAACTCCAGTGCCAGTTTCATTTCCGCCGCTGTCTTGCCAACACCGGAAAACACCACCTTGGCCGGATCGCCACCTGCGGTGATTACCCGGGTCAGTTCTCCGCCTGAGACAATATCAAAGCCACTGCCAAGGCGCGCCAACACATTGAGCACCGCCAGATTGGAGTTGGCCTTGACCGCATAGCAGATAAGGTGCGGATGAGAGGCCACGGCTCTGTCAAAGGCATGCCAATGGCGCTCCAGTGTCGCCCGCGAATAGACATACAAAGGCGTACCATATTGAGCCGCCAAATCGGCCACGGCACAGTCTTCGGCATACAGAGCCTGAGCTTGATACTGAAAATGATCCAATTAGTTTTCCTCTGTCGATTGCTGGGGTTGCTCGGTTTGTTCCGCCTGGGATTGGTTGTCCGGCAGATCCGGGCTCTTGTATAGCGCGCCTTTTTGACCACAACCAAGCAGCAACAGGCTAGCAAGCATCAGGGATAAAAACAGTCTCATTTTACTCAACATCTGGGCAGCAGGATTACATTAGCCTTATAATCGCATTCATCTTGATGAAAGCAAAGGACAGATATTCCATGGCAATGACAGATACCGAATATCATCAGCTCGCCGATGAAATGTTCGACCGGATAGAAACCGCAATTGAGAATGCAATCGATGAGCAGGATGCCGATGTTGATATCGACGCTTCAGGCAATGTGCTGCAACTCGAGTTCGCCGACAGCTCCAAAATCGTGATCAACAAGCAGGAGCCGCTGCACCAGATCTGGGTAGCAACCCGTTTCGGCGGTTATCACTTTGGCTATGTCGATGGAAAATGGATAGATGAGCGCAATGGCGGCGAGTTTATGCCCTTCGTCAGAGAGTCCATCAGCCGCCAGGGCGGAATAGAGCTGTCGTTCTGATGATTTAGGGGCGGTCAGAACTCTGTCTGCGCCGCCCTTGCCGTGACCCCGAAAGGCACCACATCCAGATTACCGCTCTGGCGCACCAGGCGGAAAAACTGCGGAAAGTTGAAGTGATTTTTAAGGCTCAGGACTTCGCCAAAGGCGTAATGCTGGGTAACAGTATTCACCAATTCACTGACATCCGGATTGCTGTGCACATAGTGGCTCAAGCCATTTCCTTCATCCAGTACGAACACATCCAACTCGTCTTCCCGGCTGCGCAGAAAATACTGTATCACCCCTTTCACCGCATAATTTTGGATAACCTCAGGCACCTTGACCCAAGGGTCGTCGGCAAGCTCGGGTCTTGGCAAACTCTGTAACTCGCCCCTAGCCAACTGACGATAGAGGGACTTCACATCGCTGAGATCCCGGTAACTCATGCCCTTGGCATCGAAAAACAGGCCATATTTCTTTTCACCCAGTTGCAGTGGCTGCACCAGGGTCTTTGACGGACAGGCATCTTTTATCAGTCGGTGCACCTGCTTGAGAATATCCACGACAGTTTGTTCCAGCTGGGACTGCAGCTTTTGCGAAGCACTGACGACATCGAAGGCCACCTGTTGTGGCGCTCTTCTCATACCTGGAGTGGCAAAGGCGATGGCCTCCAATAGCGCCTGCTCACCGACAAAGCTGTGACAATGCCATTCGCCCCAGGAGTTGAGGCTCATCAGTTGCACCGATCCCAGCAAACTGGCTGCCGGTTTTCCTGTCGCCAGCAGGTTGCTGCCCATGAGTTCCAGCATCAAGGTCTGGCCCTGCCAATGCTCGCTGGGGTCCTGCTCCAGATTGAGGATCCACACCAACTTGCGATAGTGCCAAGGCTGGCACAGATCCAGTTTCGACACCCGCCACTTCTTGTCTTCGGTATAAGGCAGTAGCCGTTCGGCCACCTGGTTAAGACGCCGGCACCGCAGACGACCCGCGCCGTATTCAAACCAGCGGCTATTGACAGTGGCCACCCCATTGAGACAAGCCCAAATCATCAAGGAGGCGGCATTATCTGCCTGATAGATGGCCACTTCGCCCATAAACTGCCGCGGCTCCGGTGACAGACGATAGAGATGACAACGACCATCCTGCTCGCTGCGGACTATAGTCAGATTCGGCTCTGCCAGCGACTGACTCCAAAGCCGGTTGAGCCGCAGTATCTGCTGCTTGTCCTCACTGAAATAGGTGTGCAGCTTACGGGTCAGCAGCCCCAAATCTTCCACTTTAAAGTACTCGCTCAGCCTGTGGGTCGAAGCGAAATGCAGCAGGGTCTGGTAGCTGGCCAACATCAACTCGTTGAGCTGGGCGTTGAACCACTGCAACTGGCCACTGTGCCAGTGTTCACAATCATCCAGGGTGGTCAGCAGGCTCTGGGGCCATTCCCACTGTTCAACCAACTGCTTGAGCTTGTGGTAGCGCCAATCGTGACACTGCTCGACATCACTGAGCCTGATACCACATTTGAGGTAAAAGCAGCGGCGCACTATCTCCAGCCGACGCTCGTCTCCCACTTTAAGCAGATAAGATTCGATATATTGATACAGGAGCAGATAGGCATCGTTGGCGTTGGAAAAGTCACCGGCCAGAGTTCTCAACCACACCCATTCGCTGACCAGATTGGTTTGTGGATAATTACTGGCATAGGCTTCCAGCAGCAGCACCTTGAGCAGGGCCTTGTGCGGCTTGTCCAGACCTTTATAGAGCTGCCATAAAGAGGCACCAAAATACTCATTGGCCGGCAGTTGGTGCACATCACCAAGGAACAGAAAGTCATTACAGGGTTGGGCATTGGGCCACCAGGCGACTGTCTTGCCGGCCAGGCGGATATGGCTGCGATAGAACTCTTCCAACAGCAACCAATGCTGGGCGCTGCCGCTGTGTTCATGCCCCAATAGCTCCCATTCGGCGTCCTGATAGCAAGTGTCATCACGGCAAAACTGCCGCGGGTGTACCAGATAAAAGTTCACCTCGAATTGAAAGCCGGCAAACCAGCGGGTGAGTTTTAGGCTCTTCTCCCGCAGCAGTTCCACTTCCTCCTGGGTTAGCCCGGCGTCATAGACCAACCAGACATCTACATCACTCTTGGGGTTCTGGCCAAAACTGGCGGTGCTGCCCATTACGTAAACCCCTTCCAGTACAGGACTGGCATGCTGTGAGTCTTCGAGCAGTGGCAACTTGAGAGTAGCGAGCGATTCTTTGAGCTCGACTGAGTGTTGGAACCCCTTGATACCGCAGGGCGTCATGGGGCCGTTGTATCCGGGCAAGCGGTTGTGATGCTGATGCAACAACAGAGGGATCAGGTTAAACAGATGCCTTTGCAGTGGGGAAAACAGCGCCTGAGCACGGGCCAAACGCACTCGATTGAGGCGCTCGGCGTATTCGGCGTATTGTCGCTGACGCTCGATCATCCGAATTTCACTATCCCTGAACCAGTTAGATGATCATGCTAACACTTTTAAGGTAGCAGGCAAGTAATGAGATCAAGATCACACTATTTGGCGAAAATTTAACGTGCCCACTTCAAAGATTGAGCAGCGTTCGGTGCCATTCTCCAATGGGCAATGTTAGCATTGGCGCATTTAACGTACTCTCACGGAAAAGATTGGCATGTCAGAAAATCGCATTCGCATAGCAACACGTAAAAGCCCTCTCGCCATGTGGCAGGCAGAATTTGTCAAAGCCGAGCTGGAACGCATTCACCCCGGGCTGACAGTAGAACTGCTGCCAATGAGCACCAAGGGTGATGTCATCCTGGATACTCCTCTGGCCAAAGTGGGCGGCAAGGGGCTGTTCGTTAAAGAGCTGGAAGTCGCCATGCTGGAAGACCAGGCGGATATCGCTGTGCATTCCATGAAAGATGTGCCGGTTGAGTTTCCCGAAGGGCTGGGGCTGGAAGTGATCTGCGAACGTGAAGATCCCCGTGATGCCTTCGTTTCCAACAGCTACAAGAGTATAGATGAACTGCCTCAAGGCGCGGTTGTGGGTACTTCAAGTCTGCGTCGTCAGTGTCAGCTCAGAGCCCGTCGCCCGGACCTTATCATCAAAGATCTGCGCGGCAACGTGGGAACCCGTCTGGGTAAACTGGATGCCGGTGAATATGATGCCATCATTCTGGCTGCTGCCGGGCTTATCCGCTTGAAATTATCAGAGCGTATCGCCAGCTTTATCAGCGCCGAAGAATCATTGCCGGCCAACGGCCAGGGTGCTGTGGGCATCGAATGTCGCACCGACGATGAGCGGGTAAAAGCCTTGTTGGCACCGCTTGAGCATAAAGAAACCCGCTATCGCGTACTGGCGGAACGGGCCATGAACACACGTTTGGAAGGGGGTTGCCAGGTCCCCATTGGTGCCTATGCCGAAATCCAGGGCGAACAACTGAGCCTCAGAGGCTTGGTAGGTAATCCGGATGGCTCCGAGGTGATCACAGGTCAAGTCAGCGGTCACCAAGACGAGGCCGTAGCCCTGGGTAACGCCCTGGCAGAAGAACTGCTGAGCAAAGGCGCCAAAACCATATTGGATGCCGTTTACGGCAAATAACAAGGCGGCACCATGAGAGTGTTGTTGACGCGCCCCGAGGGGCGCAATCACGCCATGGAACAGGCGCTGACAGAAAGGGGCATACCTTTTATGGTGACCCCTCTCTTGGCTGTTGAGGCCATGGAGGATAAAGGTATTTCCCCTGCCGAGGTCCTTGATGCCGACATCATTGTGTTTGTCAGCACCAATGCGGTGCATTTCGGTACTCAGGCTCTCAATGCTCCCTGGCCGTCACACATTCAATATTTTGCCGTCGGCGAAGCCACTTTCGAGGCCTTTGCACAGTATGGCATCCTGGGCCATAAAGCGCCGGATGACAATCAACAGACCGAAGGCCTGTTAACCCTGCCGGGTTTGCAACCCGAAGCGGTAAAACACAAGAAAGTGGTCATTATTCGCGGCAACGGTGGCCGGGAGGTACTGGGACAAACACTCCAGCAATATGGGGCGTCGGTTCAATTCTGGGAAGTCTACCGCCGCACCTGTCCTGCCTATGATGCAGTACAACTGGTCAAGGAATGGCAAGACTTCGGAATAGACACCATAGTACTCAGCAGCGCCGAGAGCCTGATGAACCTTATCCGACTGCTGCCAAAAGAGTATTTTGCTTGGCTGCAAGCATGTCATATTATAGTTCCCAGTATTCGGGTGGTAGATAAGGCCGTGGTCGCCGGATTAACTCAAGTGACCGATGCCACGGCAGCCAACAGTAAAGCCGTACTCAAGGCATTGAGGCTCTAGTTTTCCCCCCTCCCGATTTCCAGCCCTATTGTCGCGTTAAAGGACTGCATTAATGGATAACAGTAAGCCAGAAGTCGGGAGCGATACCCCCGCACTGCCTACCCAACCCTTGGGTACCACAGAGCAAGAAACCCCAGCGGCGACAGCCAAGCGCAGCTCATGGCCCCTGAGACTGACGCTACTATTGAGCCTGCTGCTGGCACTGCTGGCCTGCGCCATAGGTGCTTATCTCTTTTGGCAACTGCAGCAACAGCAAGCCGCCAATGCGCAACTGGCAACCACTCTAGAACAAGTCAAACAAGCTCCAGAGGCCAGATTGCAGGCACTGGAGCAGCAACTGAGAAGCGACCGGCAGCAAAATCAACAGCAGCAAGGTGCCATAGAACAACTGAGCGATGCCCAGCAGCAGATGCAAACCCGCATCGCCACTCTGGCACAGCGTAACCCCAACCATTGGATGGCGGCAGAAGCCGAATATCTGGTGCGGATGGCGGGACGTAAACTGTGGCTGGAGAAAGATCCGCAAACGGCAACCGGCCTGTTACAGGCTGCCGATGAGCGAATTGCTGCCATGCAGGAGCCTTCACTCATGCCTCTGCGTCGTGCCCTCGCCAACGATATGGCGGCGGTCAGCGCCATCAAGAATACCGATATCGCAGGTACTGTGTTCACCCTCGATGGCATTATCACCAAGCTGGACAAGTTGCCACTCAATCGTGTCGGCAGCCAGCAAATGGAGCCAGAAGCAGAAAACAAGATGTCTGACTCCATAGGTGATTGGCAGAGCAACCTGTCCAAGACCTGGAGCGCACTGAAGGAAGATTTCTTCACTATCCGCAAGATAAGCTCAGATATCACTCCGCTGCTGTCTCCCCAGCAGGAATGGTATTTATTCGAGAATATCCGCAATAAGCTGCTGCAGTCGCAACTGGCCCTCTATCAATATGATGAGCTCAACTACCGCCAGTCATTGGCCATGGCCCGCAAGTGGATCCAGCAATATTTCGATCTCGACGATCCACGCACTGAAGAGGTGCTGACTGCAATCAATGCTTTGTCCAGTCTGCAACTGGATCCCATCAATCTGACAAAATTTGAATCCAGCGCTCAACTCAAACAGTTGGTCACCTATGGCGAACTCATGCCGGGGGCTGAACTATGATAAGAGTACTCATCTATCTGGTGATTATTCTGGCTGGTGCCTGTCTGAGTCCGCTTTTTGCCGGCAAAACAGGCTATGTCTATATCGCCTTTCTGGACTGGCAGCTGGAAACCAATCTGCTGTTTGCCGTTATGGCACTCATCATCTTCTTTGCTCTACTGCAGTTGCTGGAATGGCTACTGGTCACTGTGCTGAATCTGGTATTAAGCAGTCGTTACCTGCCGCGGCGCTGGCGCCGCAATGCCGCCCGCAAGTACACGCTCACCGGCGCACTGGCGTTGGCAGAAGAGGATTGGCCAGCGGCCGAAAAAGCGATGCAAAAAGGCGCCGAAGCCGGTGAACTGCCGGCTCTCAATTATCTGGCTGCCGCCAGAGCGGCCCAAAGACAGTTCAAGAATGAAGAGCGGGACGACTACTTGAATAAGGCCGCCCAGTTGCCACTGGCGACCCAGGCGGTAACCACCACCAGAGTGCGCTACTACATGCAGCAAGGCGAGCTGGAAAAGGCCCGCGAGCAGTTGGACAAACTGCAACCCAGCAGCAAGAGCAAGGCTCCGGTACTGCAACTGGCACTAGAGCTTTACCAGAGCCAGCTTGACTGGCAGGCTCTGAAACTGTTACTGCCGGCGCTGCGCAAAAAGCAGATCCTGGATAATGAGGAATACGAGCTCCTGAACCAGAGGGTAAATAATGCTTTGCTGGCCCAAGCAGCCCTTCGCAGCGAGCAGGAACTGGAAAAGTGTTGGCACTGGCTTAGCCGCCAGGAACGCAGCCAACAAGCCAATATGGCACAATATGCCTTGGGGCTTGCCGGTTTCAACCGCCGTGACGAAGCCCTGAAACTACTGAACAAGGCGCTAAAGAAGGAACCTTGCGCCTCTGTACTTGAAGTTTTGCCGAAGATTTTTGAAGCCCAGGACAGTGAAACCCTGAAACTGCTGAAGAACTTGGAACCCAAGCTAGAGAACCATGCCGACTACCAACACTGCATGGCCCAAATTCATGAACTCTGCCGTGAATTCAGTCTGGCCCGAGCCGCATGGGAACGCTTGTGTCACTTACTGCCCCGTAAGGAATACTGGCTGGCCTTGGCCAGACTTCAAGAGCAGTTGGCCGATCATCAAGGGGCTTTCAATAGCTACAAGCAAGCCGCCAAGAGCGACTAATCGCTAGACCTTTTCGTAATAAAAAAGCCACTTATTTAGTGGCTTTTTTATTAGCCATCACAAGATTACCTGCACGAATACCGTAACCGCATGAATGCGAGATAGATTCTCCAAAGCGGACAAATTGTCTCTTAACAACCTTCCAACCGCGATCAATGTCACATATTTGACAGCCTCAGTTTCAACCCCAGACTTAATAATTAATACCTTTAGCTGACGCTCGTGGGCACAGAGTGACCTTGCCGTCAGTATTTGCGTGCAAAGGAGTATGAGTTATGGGCGTCGCAATCAGTAAGCAAGACGCGGTTGTCACCAATTTGGTTGGGCAACTCAAGGCCAAGGACGAAAATGGCAATATCCGCGATTTGAGTATCGGGGATCTCATCCGCAATGGTGAAGAGATCATCTTCACCGCAAACGATACCTTCACTATCGAATATGCCGATGGTACAAGGCTGACAGAGCAAAATGCGCAGCCCAGCGCTCAACCTCAGCCGGATAGCACGGCCGCAGATGTCGCCCAATTCGCCAACAGTGGAGTCGATGCCGAGATAGCCGCACTGCAGGCTCAGATACTTGCAGGTGACGACCCTACTGCAAATCTGCCTGCTACCGCAGCCGGGGCCGGGACAGCCGGTAACCAAGGTGATTTCGGCTATGTTGCCGTAGACAGGGACGGGTCTGAGTTATTGGCCAGCGCAGGCTACGACACCAGTGGCTTTGACCAAACCGCCATTACCACTCAAGAAGAAATACTGCTTGAGGACCTTCCCCTGACAGGCCCCACGCTCACTAGCGGCGCTGTCACACTCTCAGATGCCAACCTGCCAACAGGAACCACTCCATCACCCGCCGCCTTGACCCAAACCGGTAACTTGAGCTTTAGTGCCGCGGCCGGCGTTGCAAGCTTAACCCTGGATGGGGTTGCCATTGTCTCGGGCGGAGTTTTTAATGGCCCTGTCAGTATCAATACCGAATACGGCGTGCTCACCATCAACGCCGTTGACCTGATAAACGGCAATATCAGCTATAGCTTTACCCTCAATTCCGCGGTTGACCACAGCTCAAGTGATGACTTCTCCCAGGCTTTCAACCTGATATTGACCGATCTAGAAGGAAACAGTGTCGGTAATACCCTTACCATCTCGGTACTGGATGACGCTCCAAGCGGTCAGGACGACATCAACAGTGTAGATGAAGACTCACTACTGGCCATTAGCGGCAATCTGCTCGATAACGATGTTCAGGGCGGTGATACCGCACAGGTAACAGCCGCTGGCAGTGGCGGCAACCTTGATAATGCCGTATCCAATCAAAGCCAGGTTTCAGGCAGCTACGGCCTGCTGACCCTTAATGCCGATGGCAGTTACAACTATCAAATCAATTCTGCAGCACAAGCTGTTCAGGCGCTCGCTCAGGGAGAATCCCTGACGGAAGTCTTCTCCTATCTGCTGACCGATGCCGATGGTGATACCAGCGTCCAGACCTTGACTATCACTATCACTGGCACCAACGATGTGCCTGTGATCAGCACACCCCAGCCGGGTGAGGCCGATGGTGCTGTGCGAGAAGCCGGCCAGTTCGATGACGGCAGCATAGACCCAGGTACCCCGGGTGTCAGTGGCCAACTCAGCGCCAGCGATGTGGATAATGGTGCCGTGCTTATTTGGTCCGGCAGTGCCGACAGCCCACTTGGCAGCTTCAGCATAGATGCCGCCACCGGCGCCTGGAATTATCAGCTCGATAACGCTGCAGCCGACGACCTGCTGGAAGGCGAAATTCGCACCGAAACCTTCTCTGTTACTGTAACGGATGAGTTTGGCGCCAGCGCCGAGCAATTGGTCACTATTACCATCATAGGTACCAATGACGCCCCCATTCTCAGCGCCGATAGCAGCGGCAGTCTCACCGAGGATGCCGATGTCATCAATGGCATGCTCAGCGACAGCGGCAGCCTGAGCTTCACCGATGTGGATATTGGTGACAGCCATGTTGTCAGCAGCAGCTACAATGGCGATGTAAGCTGGAGCGGCGGCGCCCTGGATCAAGCCACCCAGGATGCCCTGGCTGCCGGCTTCAGTGCCGACAACTCTGGTTGGAGCTATGACATTGCCAACAGCCTGGTGCAGTTCCTCGCAGTCGGCGAAACCATCACCTTGAGCTTCACACTAACAGTCACCGATGCCTTTGGCGCCAGTGATTCACAGCTAGTCACTCTGACTATCAATGGCACCAACGATGGCCCGATAATTAACCCTCCTGGCGAGGGCGATGCCGACGGCACTGTGCGTGAAGCCGGTCAATTTGACGATAGCAGCGTCGATCCCGGAACTCCGGGTGTCAGTGGCCAGCTCAGTGCCAGCGATGTGGATAACGGCGCAGATCTGACTTGGTCTGGCAGTGCCGACAGCCCACTTGGCAGCTTCAGTGTTGATGCCGCCACCGGCGCCTGGAATTATCAGCTCGATAACGCCACCGTTGATGGTTTACTGGAAGGCGATATTCGCACTGAAACCTTCACTGTCACAGTGACAGATGAGTATGGCGCCAGCGCCGAACAACTGGTCACTATTACCATCATAGGCACCAATGACGCACCTATTCTCAGCGCTGATAGCAGCGGCAGCATTACTGAAGATGTTGATGTCATCAATGGTATGCTCAGTGACAGCGGCAGCTTGAGCTTCACCGATGTGGATATTGGTGACAGCCATGTTGTCAGCAGCAGCTACAATGGCGATGCGAGCTGGAGCGGCGGCGCCCTGGATCAAGCCACCCAGGATGTCCTGGCTGCTGGCTTCAGTGCCGACAACTCCGGCTGGAGCTATGATATCGCCAACAGCCTGGTGCAGTTTCTCGCCGTCGGCGAAACCATCACCTTGAGCTTCACACTGACAGTCACCGATGCCTTTGGCGCCAGTGATTCACAACCCGTCACTCTGACCATCACCGGCACCAATGATGCGCCGGTGCTGAGCATCGACATGAGCGGCGCGGTCACCGAGGATGTCGATGTGCTGGCCGGGATGCTCAGCGACAGCGGCGATTTGAGCTTCACCGATGTCGATATCAACGACAGCCACAGCGTCGGCAGCAGCTATAACGGCGATGTACTCTGGAGCGGCGGCGCCCTGGATCAAGCCACCCAGGATGCTCTGGCAGCAGGCTTCAGTGTCGACAACGCCGGCTGGAGCTATGACATTGCCAACAGCCTGGTGCAGTTTCTCGCCGTCGGCGAGACCATCACC
>NZ_JBICJO010000054.1:0-29344 GCF_043103185.1 Shewanella sp. YQ_9 | reverse complement strand
CTATTTAGACCTAACCACAGCTAAGCTTTTGCCTGTTTAAGTTGTGGTTAACGCGCGATGCTTGTGCCAGTAATGCATTAAAAACCCGAGCAATAATCCCCAGAAGGCGCTGCCGATCCCCAATACACTCACGCCAGATGCGGTGACGAGAAACGTAATTACCACCACTTCATGTTCGTCGTTATCCGCAAGCGCTGCGGTTAGACTGTTACCTATGGTGCCAAGCAGCGCCAATCCTGCAATCGCGAGCACCAATTCCTTCGGAAATGCGGCGAATAGCCCAACGACTGTTGCGCCGAGTAGACCAGTTATCAAATAAAATACTCCGCCCCAAACCGCCGCCCAGTAACGGCTTGCGGGGTTAGGGTCTGCCTCTTTACCCATGCAAATCGCTGCCGTAATGGCCGAGAGATTAAAGGCAAAGCCGCCAAAGGGTGCAAACAGTACGCCCATCAGACCCGTCACGGTAATTAGTGGCGAGATAGGCGGGCGATAACCATGGCCGTGAAGCGCTGCTACCCCTGGCATATTTTGTGAGGCCATAGTCACCACAAATAAGGGCAGCGCCACACCTACCACGTTGGCTATAGAAAACGCTGGCGCTATCCATACGGGGGCGGCGAATTGCAGCTCAAGCTTATCGAGTTTCAGTAGATCCAATTGATAACTCATCCCTATCCCCGCGACAAGGGTAAGCAACATAATGTAGCGCGGCGCCCAGGGCTTAAGCACAATAAACACCAATAACATCAATAGGATTAAACTCAGTTGAGTCTGCATGGCTTGAAACAGCCCTAAGCCAAACTGCAGTAAAATCCCCGCCAACATGGCCGAAGCGACTGACTGCGGCATGATACGAATAAGCTTATCCATCCAGCCTGCCAAGCCGCAAAGCGTGATCAACAAAGAGCTAATCAGGAAGGCACCAACGGCTTCGTGGATACTTAATCCCGTAAGGCTGGTGACCATCAGCGCCGCCCCTGGGGTCGACCATGCCGTAAGCACCGGATTTTTATAGTAGAGAGACAGGCCAATACTGGTGAGCCCCATGCCGACACCCAAGGCCCACAGCCATGAACTCATTTGTGCCGATGTCGCGCCCACGGCATCCGCCGCCTGCAGGATAATCACCGCCGAACTGCTGTAGCCCACCAGCACGGCAATAAAGCCCGCCGATATTTTTGATAGTCCTAAAGCCTCGCGCCACATCATCCTTACTCCTCTACCTACCTTAGCCTTGATCGTCGAACCATTTCTTGTGCGCTATAACGCACGAGATAGACAAGATAGCACCTGTGCGTTATAACGTACAAATAATTTTTTAAGCGCCAGAACCTAATGCAGACCATCAATAGCTATCTTGCCGCGACCCTAAAGCAACTGCGCAGCCAAAAGGGTTGGAGTTTAGATAAAGCGGCACTCGAGACAGGCGTAAGCAAGGCCATGATAGGCCAGATTGAGCGCGGCGAATCTAGTCCCACTATTGCTACCCTGTGGAAAATCGCCAGCGGTTTTAATACCTCCCTCTCGACCTTTCTGGAGCCAATGCCCGAGAGCCAAGGCGCCGTCTTTCGTAACGCCGATGCATTACGCCAAAAGCCTGCAACCGATGGAATGTTAGTGGCGTCGCTATTTCCCTTTGAGCCTCGCTTTGGTTTTGAAATGTTTGAACTTACCCTATTGCCGCACTATGAGCGTCTCTCCGAGCCCCATGAGGCGGGTGTGACCGAGCATGTGATCGTGTTGAGCGGCACTATGGAAGTGTTAGTCGATGGTCAGTGGCAGCCACTACAGCAGGGTGAAGCAGTGCGCTTTGCCGCAGATAAACCACATGGTTACCGCAACTTAAGAGATCAACCCGTAGTGTTTCATGATCTTATCCACTACCACAGGGAAGCGCCTGCCACTGAGTAACGCCGACAAGCCAAACAACAATAATCGAGACACCCAGTATCAACAATAATCGAGACACCCAGTATTAGCTGCTAGTGGTTGTCCGGAGAGTCAAGTATGACGATAACAGCTGTAGGCAAATCCATGGCGCTGGCTTTGAAGGAACAGGGCTTCAAGCCGGTTCAGGAATGTGAAGCAAAGATCCCCGGGTGCGTCGCGCTTTTGAAAAGGCAAACCTGGGCCAGCAATAGAGCCGTAGCTATGGTTTATCTGGCTGAGTTGCCTTCAGATATGGATACTTACATCAGCCAGTTAAGGAACAGAGTCGCGTTTAAGGTGGGATTCCTGCCGCTAGTTTGGGGTTTGTATCTTCAGGTTATTATCTTTTGCCCCAAAATCAGTGAAGAAGCACTCTCCCCGGCAGATTATGTAGCCAAGTTGGATAATCAATGGGCCATAGTGCAAAGCGTTTTCTTGGTCGATACAGTCAATAAGGTTTTCAAAGAGGGCAGAGCTTGGGGCCAGTTTTTGAGCTCCAGCTACCAGGATGCGATTTCAAGCGAGCTACAGGCCTTTTATACAAAGAGTGATAGATAATTTATGGTTGGAAAATGATCCCTAACTTGGATATTGCCGGCGATTGGCGAGCTTACCTCGAGGCCAGGGCGAACGGAATTAAGTCTTTATGGAAAAAAGAGTTGGCAGCCGTGCTTGAGCGCATAGACGCGCTCGAGGGTGAGGCGCTGGCATCTTACCTTGAGTCGCTATGTGAATTGGCTCTCTGCCGTTCACAGCCGGATATAAACGCCCCGCAAGCCGCGAGCGAGGAGGTTAGCCAACTTGAGCTGGACAGTCCTTCACTGGCACTGCCCTTGGCCCACCCTGGATTACTGCCAAAGTTTCAGGCGTTTTGGCTGGCACGTTTTGATGAGCCCAGAGTAAAACTTTGGCTCTACTGCGCTTATGGGCTCCAGGATACTTATATCAAAATGCGGCCGCTACTGGGTGCCGCAGAAGGCATTGATAATCCGTCTCCCGAGATTTTGCTGCAGCAAATACTGGCCGATAGCGGGGTTACAGACTTCCTGCGCCAGCAAGCAGCATTGCATTTGGCCCGCAGTCTGTTGGAAAGCCTGGATTTTGCGTTGCATGAAGTGCCGTATTGTTTGTGTATTCGGGCCGATATCTGTTGGCAGATGCTAGATGAGCTTGATGAGTTGGCCACTATTTTACCGGTTGTGCCGTTATCCCGCTTTAATTTGAGTGGTGAGGCTATCGCCGGGCATTGACGCTGTGGTGCAACTATTGTGATTACACAGAAGAGCAAGGTGCGCGTGGGCACGAGCCGCTTGAGTATGATGACTGGTGTGCCAAACTGGCAGAAGAGCACGATTGAAAGCGTTTGAGTTGATGCTCAGGAGGGCGAAGTGTTGATACGCTCCCGGGCAAAACGCTTGATTGTAGGCATGGGGATTTAGCGCGCACCGATACGCGGCATGATATAAAATGGCGTGCAAATTTTATTGCAAACTAAAGGAGCGCGAGTGCAGCAGAATCAAAATGAGCAGGCATCAGACCTGGCACAAATCTGGGTCGATGCCGATGCCTGCCCGGTAGTGATCCGCGAAATGTTAGTGCGGGCGGCGGCGCGTACCGGCATCAATGTCACTTTTGTCGCCAATCAGGCGCTCAGGATAACAGGTGCTGCCAGTGTCAAAACCTTACAAGTTCCCAAGGGGTTTGATGTGGCCGATAACGAAATCGTGCGCCTGTGTCAGGCCGGCGATTTGGTGATCAGCAATGATATTCCGCTGGCGGCCGAAGTGATAGACAAGGGCGCCAAGGCGCTCAATAGCCGCGGTGAGCTGCTGAATCGCGACAATGTGCGTGCCCGCCTCAATATGCGGGATTTTCTCGATACCCTACGTGCCAGCGGCATAGATACCGGTGGCAGTCCCAAGTTGAGCCAGGCAGATAGACAGGCCTTTGCCAATGAGCTGGATAAATATCTGCTGCACTGGCAGCGCGCTAAGACGCGTCAGGGGTAAGCCAGCCAAGTCTCGATTCGAAATCACAGAGACTCAAAATTACAGAGACTCGAAAGCTCAGAGACTTGAAATTTTAGCGGCTATGCAGGATTCAGAGCCTACGCAGAATTCAGTTCCTATTTAAGATCTGGCTGCAGTTCAAGACCTGTCATCCATTCAAGACAGGGCATCCATTCAAGACTTGCCCAGATCCGGCGCCTCCGGCAGCGCCTGCTGCAGAAAGTCCAGCAATAGGCTGACCTTGGGCGACAGATGGCGGTTCTGTGGGTATAAGGCCCAAATACCCTCCGGCGCCGCCTGGTAAGCCTCGAGCACTGATACCAGGGCACCGCTGGCGAGATCCTCACCGACATAATAATCGGGCAGTTGCACCAGCCCGAGCCCTTTGCGGGCAGCATCCAATAACCCAGGACCAGAATTACACACCAAGCGGCCACTCAAACGCCATTGACGTTCCTGGCCCTGCTCGATAAAACGCCAGTAAGGGTGGTTACCCAGTAAACATTGATGCCGATGCAGCTCGCCCAGAGTGTGGGGCACGCCGTGGTTGGCCAGATACTCCGGGCTGGCACAGACATAATTGCGGCGACTGCCAAGACGCCGCGCCATCAAGCTGGAGTCCGCCAGCTTACCCAGCCGAATCGCCAAATCATAACCGCCATCAATCAGATCCAGCGTCTTGTTGTTGAGATCCAGTTGCAGATCCAGCTTGGGGTGCAGGCAGAGAAAGTCATTCAGCAGCGGCAGAATAAACTGTTCGCCGTAAGTGACCGGCGCCGTCACCCGCAGCAAGCCCTGCGGGGTTTGTTTCAAACTGCCAAGGGCGCGCTCGGCTTCTTCTATGCCATCTTGCAGCAAGCGGCAGTGGCGATAATAAAGCTGGCCCTCTTCACTGAGCGACACCTTACGGGTAGTGCGATAGAAGAGTTTGCTTGCCAGGCGTTTCTCCAGCGCGGCGATTTGGCGGCTTATCTGCGCCACAGACAAGTTGAGCCGCTCGGCGGCGCGGGTAAAGCTCTGGCTCTCGGCCACGGCGATAAATTCGCTGATCCCTTCCCAGTGGTTCATTATTACTTCTCAGTAAAAGTGATTTGTATATTTGGCTGATTATCTTTTATTTGGGAATAAATACAATGTTGGCATCCGGTTTATGAGCCAAGAGGTTCGTTACCGAATCAATCACAACAGAAGGAAGCGACAATGACAGACAAATTTATCAAGTCCCGCGCCGCCGTAGCCTGGGCTGCCGGTGAGCCGTTGAAGATGGAAGAGGTGGATGTGATGTTGCCCAAGGCTGGTGAGGTGCTGGTGCGCATTGTTGCCAGTGGTGTGTGTCATACCGATGCCTTTACTTTGAGCGGCGACGACCCAGAAGGCGTGTTTCCGGCCATTCTCGGCCATGAGGGCGGCGGTATAGTGGAGATGGTCGGCGAAGGCGTCACCAGTGTGGCGGTGGGCGATCATGTTATTCCTCTTTACACGCCTGAATGCGGTGAGTGTAAGTTCTGCCGCTCCGGTAAGACCAACCTGTGTCAGAAGATCCGTGAGACCCAGGGCAAGGGCCTGATGCCGGATGGTACCACCCGCTTCTTCAAAGACGGCAAGCCGATTTTCCACTACATGGGCTGCTCGACTTTCTCTGAATATACGGTATTGCCTGAGATCTCCCTGGCCAAAGTCAACAAGTCGGCGCCGCTAGAAGAGATCTGCCTTCTGGGCTGCGGTGTCACTACCGGCATGGGCGCTGTAATGAACACTGCCAAGGTGGAAGAGGGCGCCACAGTGGCCATATTCGGGCTCGGCGGCATAGGGCTGTCGGCGGTGATTGGCGCTGTGATGGCCAAGGCCGGTCGCATCATAGGCATAGATGTCAATGAATCCAAGTTTGAACTGGCGAAGAAGCTGGGGGCAACCGAGTGCATCAACCCCAGGGACTATGATAAGCCTATTCAGCAGGTGATTGTGGATTTGACCGACGGTGGCGTCGATTATTCGTTCGAGTGTATCGGCAATGTGGATGTGATGCGTTCGGCGCTCGAGTGTTGCCACAAGGGCTGGGGCGAGTCAGTGATCATTGGGGTTGCCGGTGCCGGACAGGAGATCTCCACCAGACCCTTCCAACTGGTGACCGGCCGGGTGTGGAAAGGCTCGGCTTTCGGTGGTGTCAAAGGACGCTCACAGTTGCCAGGCATAGTGGAAGATTATCTGGCCGGTAAATTCAAGCTGGATGACTTTATCACCCACACCATGGGGCTTGAAGATATCAATGAAGCCTTCGAGCTGATGCATGAAGGCAAGAGCATTCGCAGCGTGATCCACTTCTGAGGACCTTCTGATGGAAAATATCAGTAACAACAGGTCGTTTGGAGGCTGGCACAAGCAGTATCGTCATCACTCCAGCAGTTTGAACTGCGAGATGCGTTTCGCCATCTATCTGCCGGAGCAGGCCAATAGCCAAAAAGTACCTGTGCTGTATTGGCTCTCAGGGTTGACCTGTACGGATGAGAACTTTATGCAAAAGGCCGGGGCCCAGCGCCTCGCGTCTCAGCTGGGGCTGGCTATTGTTTGCCCGGATACCAGCCCGCGCGGAGAAGGTGTGGCCGATGCCGAAGATGCTGCCTACGATCTGGGGTTGGGGGCCGGTTTTTATGTCAATGCTACCCAGGCTCCCTGGAGCAGCCACTATCGTATGTATGACTATGTGGTAGATGAGTTGCCGGCCTTGATAGAGCAGCACTTCCCGGTATCGGATAAGCGCGCCATTGCCGGCCACTCAATGGGCGGCCACGGCGCGCTGATGATAGCCCTTAAAAATCCGGGCCGTTATCTCAGCGCCAGTGCCTTTGCCCCCATCAGTCATCCTAGCCAGTGCCCTTGGGGCCAGAAGGCGTTTGCAGCCTATCTTGGCAGCGACAGGGAGGCTTGGAAGGCTTATGACACGGTAGAGCTGATAAAAAGTGGTGCCAAAGGGCTACCGATGCGAGTTGATCAGGGCGAGAGTGATCTGTTCCTGGCCGAGCAGTTACTGCCACAGGCCTTGCAGGCCGCCGCCACTGACGCCGGAATTGCGCTGAGTTTTCACAGCCACCCCGGCTATGATCACAGCTACTATTTTATTGCTTCGTTTATCGACGAGCAGCTAAAGTTTCATGCCGGCCATCTGGGCTTGTAAACGCTGAGCCTCTCAAATGCAGCGCCGCCGAGGGTTTGCCCCGGCGGCGCTTTTTTATGCGTTATAGCGGCCATTGCCCGGTATCCGCTTGTTGAGTACTTTCTTGTTTACCCCACTTTTGTCTGAGGGGAATTAACGAGCGCAGGGATTAATGGGAGGGAGCATGAAAATAGGCAGATGGCAGACACCCTTCGAGCAGGGGGATCTTTTTATCACTGGGCTCTTCTGGGGCGGTGATTTCATGTTGCAGCTTCCCGGCGGCAAACGCTATCAAATCAAAAATACGCCCCATCCCGGAGTCGATCTCAGCCTGGAGCTGTTTCATTTACCGAGTGAAGGGCGCTATCGGCTGCATTACCACTCGGTCACTGCGTTTCGTATGTTGGATGAACATGGGTTGCTGGAACTTTGGCAGGCGCTGAGCGAGCTTGGGGACGAACAGGGTTACAACAGCCGCCTGATTAAAGATCACGCCTGGTCGCAGGAAAGCCCAATCAGTTTCTTCCATGGACACAGCGAAGGCTGGTCACATCTTATCTGCACCGGCGATGAGTGTGTCGAAGTGTTGTGCCCGGGTGCGCCGGAAATCATCTATCTTGGCAAATGTGCCGCCATGGAGGACTGAAAAATCTTTGGGAAGCGGTGAGATCAGTTGATCTCGACCTTTTCCATCCCCAGTTGCTGCAGCGCTATCACGGCCTGGGTGCGGTTGCGAACCCCCAACTTACGGAAGATAGCGGTGGCGTGGGCCTTGATGGTCGCCTCGGATACGCCCAGGTCGTAGGCTATCTGCTTGTTGAGCAGGCCTTCGGCAAACATCTGCAACACCTTGTATTGCTGCGGCGTCAGCTCAGAGAGCTTGCCGGCGACCTTGTCGGTTTCGTCCTCATCATTGATTTCAACCAACTCTATGCCTTGAGGCAGCCAGATATCGCCGAACATTACTGCGGTGATTGCTTCGACAAAGGTTTCCATCGAAGCTGATTTGGGAATAAAACCGGCGCCGCCATAGTGCAGGGCACGACTGATGGTGGCGGCATCTTCGTGGGCTGAAATCACTATCACCGGCAGTTCGGGGAAGTGGGCGCGCAGATGGATAAGGGTGGAGTAGCCATGGGAGCCCGGCATCTGCAGATCCAGTAGTACCAGATCATATCCCTGATGAGTTTGCTCAAGCAGTTTTTGCAGCGCATCGGCACTGTCGGCCTCAAACCAGCGGGTATTGGATAAACCGCTGTTAAGCGCCTGGCGCAGGGCATTGCGAAATAAAGGGTGATCATCGGCGATGATAATATTTAAGTTTTCTGGCTTCATGGCTTGTTATGATTATGGCTCTGCACGCTGAAGAAGGGTCAATGTAACAGAAAAGTGACAAATAATCCTATTGCTTTATCAGGGTTTAAGTGACTTTTTGTTACTGTCGCTTTTAGACTTTAGTCGAGAACGACGGTCAATAAAAGCCTTTTCAGCGGCAAAGACTGTTGCAGAATGAAACCTAAAAAGCCTGTAGCCAGATACAGGCCAGGATTATGCGAGGGCCTAGTTGGCCAGATCATCGCTCCAGATCTGGGTCGGCTTTCTGTCTTCATCGACAGCCACGAAGGTGAAGACACCGCGGATAGCGTGCTCGCGCTTATCCTGATACATATCTTCTACAAAAATGTTCACTTCGACTTTCATCGAGGTGTTGCCCACATGGATCACCCGGGCGATCAATTCTGCCAGGCTACCGGCGGGGATCGGTTTTTTGAAATCGATTCTGTCAGAGCTGACGGTGACCAGTGTCTTGCGACAAAAGCGGGTGGCGGCGATAAAGGCGGTTTCATCCATCCAGGCGAGGGCTTCACCGCCAAACAGTGTGTTGTGATGATTGGTAATGGACGGGAAAACCGCCTTGATCACCCGAGCCTCGGCTTGTTCAATTCGGCGTGCTACGGCCACTTCATATTGGCTCTGTGTCGTTTCTGGCATACGGCAACCTCAAGGTTATGCTGGAAAATCAGGGGCGGTATTATAGTTCGACCAAAGGCGGATTGACAGCCTGGGCCAGAAAGCCCTGCATGAAAAATATTGGATGTTCAAATGTATCCGGGCATGAAAAAGCCCCGACATCTCCAGCGTGGAGATACCGGGGCGATTCCATTTCAGTGGTCCGTATCTGGGCGACTCATTTGCCCAGCAGGCGGCGTCTTTCCTTGGCAGCAGCGGCCAGATCTCTGAGCAGCTTTTCCGAGTCTTCCCAGTGCAGGCAGGCATCTGTGATGCTTTTGCCGTAAGTGAGTGGCTCACCGGCAACCACTTTCTGATTGCCTTCCACAATAAAACTCTCGGCCATGATACCGGCAATGGCGGTGGAGCCGCTGCGCAGCTGCGTCATGATATCTTCGGCGACTTCCAGCTGCTTCTTGTGCTGCTTCTGGCTGTTACCATGGCTGAAGTCGACCACTATGCCGGAGTGGATCCCAACCGAGTCCATCTGCTCTCTGGCTTTGGTCACATGTTGCTCACTGTAGTTGGGAGTTTTACCGCCGCGCAGAATGATATGCCCGTACGGATTACCATGGGTGCGGTAGACCGCCAGTGAGCCGTCTTTGTCCGGAGAGTAGAAGATATGTGGTTCTCTGGCGGCGCGCACTGCATCGACGGCGATATTGATGTTGCCGTCGGTACCGTTCTTGAAGCCTACCGGGCAGGAGAGTGCCGAGGCCATTTCGCGGTGAATTTGGCTTTCTGTGGTGCGGGCCCCGATGGCGCCCCAAGTGATGAGATCGGCAATATACTGACCATTCACCATATCCAAAAACTCGGTGGCGATAGGCAGTTTCAGCTCGGTGATCTGCTGAAGCAACTTGCGGGCAAGGCGCAGGCCTTTATTGGGGCTGAAGCTGCCGTCCAAGTCAGGATCGGAAATCAGGCCTTTCCAGCCGACTATGGTGCGGGGCTTCTCAAAATAGACCCGCATCAGAATGCAGAGATCGTCTTTGAGTTCATGGTGCAGCTTGGCCAAGCGACCGGCATACTCCAGGGCCGCTTCTGTGTCATGGATGGAGCAGGGTCCTATGATGACCAACAAACGCGGATCGTCACCCTGAATAATGGCTTCGACTTCGCGGCGTTGTTCAACCAGGTAGTCTGCGGCTTCCTGAGTCAATGGATACTCAGATGCGAGTTGGGCAGGTGAGATCACTTTACATAAGAGAGAGGTGCGTAATTCGTCTGTTTTAATGGTCATTCATGATACCGGGGGAAATTTCTTGAGCGCTTTGCGCTTATCTTGTGTCGGATTATAACCAATCGAGCCGAGCTGCAAAGTGGCAATTGTCCGATAATTGCCCAAGTGGGCCTTGAAAAAGTGTCAAGTCCCACTAGAGCCATTCAGGGTTCGCACTGTGGTAACAAGTAGTTAGCCAGAAAATGCCATTCTGTAACTCAGTTTCAACTCGGGCAGGTTTTGTCTGCCGCCTGGGGGGATTTTCAGAACATATGGCGCTCAAGACCCGTGGCGTCGAGGATCTTGGTGGCAATTTCCTCGACCGATTGGTTGGTGGTGTCTATATAAGGTATGCGCTCTTTCTTGAACATCATCTCCACCTCTTTGACTTCGAGGCGGCATTGGCGCAAGGAGGAATAGCGGCTGTTCTCCATTCGGCTCTGACGTATCTCATGCAGGCGTACGGGTTCAATGGTCAGCCCAAACAGTTTGGATTTGTTGCGTTTCAGCACCTCGGGCAGCTTGAGGTTGTCCATATCATCCTGAATAAAAGGATAGTTGGCGGCCTTGATACCAAACTGCATCGACAGATAGAGGCTTGATGGCGTCTTGCCGCAGCGGGAAACCCCAAGCAGGATAATGTCGGCCTTGTCCATATGCTTCATGGTCTGGCCGTCGTCGTTTTCCATGGCAAAGTTGATGGCGTCGATACGGGCATCGTAACCTGCGTTGGCCATACCATGGGTGCGATGCAGTGCCGGGCTGGCCGGTACCCCCAATTGTTGCTCCAGTGGCGCGACAAAAGTGTTGAGAAAGTCGTAGTCCAGGCCTTCACTGGAATAAATGATGTCGCGAATTTCCGGTTTGACGATGGAATGAAACACCAGAGGCCGTTCCCCTGTTGTAATAAAACTATCATTAATCTGCTTTTTAACAGCTTCTGCCTTAGCAATATTTTCCACAAAAGGAATGGTAAGTGAGTCAAATTCCAATGGAAATTGAGAAAGTACTGCGTGACCAAACACTTCGGCCGTGATCGCTGTTCCATCAGAAATGTAGAATACTTTACGTGCCATGCCGACCTCGTGTAGTAATAAAATTACAAATAAAATTATAGATTTACGCTTGTTGCCACGGAGTGTAAAATGCCGCTGCCCTCGTGTGAAGGGGCCACTGAAATAAACTTGCGGAGATAGAACTGTGCAGCAATACGTACTCTGGTATCAGGAATTAGGCATGGGTGACGTCAACAAGGTCGGCGGTAAAAACGCTTCCCTTGGTGAAATGATCAGTAATCTGGCCAATGCCGGTGTTCAAGTACCTGGCGGCTTTGCGACCACATCCCACGCGTTCAATGAGTTTCTTGAGCAAAGTGGAGTAAACCAGAAGATATACGACATTCTTGACACATTGGATGTAGATGATGTCAACGCACTGGCTAAAGTTGGTGCACAGATCAGACAGTGGGTTATCGAAACCCCATTTCAGCCAGAACTCGAACAAGCGATTCGGGAAGCCTACGAAAAATTAGCCTCTGAAACCCTAGACGCCTCATTCGCCGTGCGTTCCTCTGCCACTGCAGAAGATATGCCCGACGCTTCATTTGCCGGTCAGCAAGAAACCTTCCTCAACGTGAAGGGCTTCGAAGCTGTATTGGTTGCCATCAAGCATGTGTTTGCCTCCCTGTTCAATGATCGCGCTATCTCCTATCGTGTGCATCAGGGTTACGACCATCGCGGTGTGGCGCTGTCAGCCGGTGTTCAGCGCATGGTACGTTCCGACAAGGCGGCTTCAGGCGTGATGTTCACCATGGATACCGAGTCCGGTAACAAGGATGTGGTATTTATCACTTCTTCCTTCGGTTTGGGCGAAATGGTAGTACAAGGTGCGGTTAACCCGGACGAGTTCTATGTACACAAGCCAACCCTGACTGCCGGTCACAAGGCCGTTGTTCGTCGTAACATCGGCAGCAAGCTGATCCAGATGGTGTACTCGGATGATGAATCTCACGGCAAGCAGGTGAAAATTGAAGATGTCGCCAAAGAACAGCGCATGACTTTCTCCATCAATGATGAAGAAGTGATGGAGCTGGCCAAGCAGGCGATGATCATTGAAAAGCATTATGGCCGTCCGATGGATATCGAATGGGCCAAAGACGGTAACGACGGTCGTCTCTACATAGTTCAGGCTCGCCCTGAAACCGTACGCTCCCGTGAAGATGTGCAGCTGATTGAGCGTTATCACCTCAAGAGCCGTGGCGAAGTGATCTGTGAGGGTCGCGCCATTGGCCACAAGGTGGGTTCAGGTGTTGCCAAGGTGCTCAAATCTATCGACGAAATGGACAAGATCCAGCCAGGCGATGTACTGGTTACCGATATGACTGACCCGGATTGGGAACCTATCATGAAGCGCGCCAGCGCCATTGTCACCAACCGTGGTGGTCGTACTTGTCACGCTGCCATTATTGCCCGTGAACTGGGCGTGCCTGCGGTAGTGGGTTGTGGTGACGTGACCGACAAAATTCAAAACGGTCAGGAAGTGACGGTATCCTGCGCCGAAGGCGACACAGGTTATATCTATCAAGGCAAGCTGGAGTTTGATGTGATTTCCAGCCGCGTTGATTCCATGCCTGATCTGCCGATGAAGATAATGATGAACGTGGGTAACCCTGACCGCGCCTTCGACTTTGCCCGTCTGCCTAACGAAGGTGTGGGTCTGGCCCGTCTCGAGTTCATCATCAACCGTATGATAGGTATTCACCCCAAGGCTCTGCTGGAATTTGATCAGCAAACCGATGAGCTGAAAGCCGAGATCACCGAGATGATTGCCGGTTATGATTCTCCGGTTGAATACTATGTTGCCCGCCTGGTGGAAGGTATCTCTTCTATCGCTGCAGCATTCCACCCCAAGAAGGCCATCGTGCGTATGTCTGACTTCAAGTCAAACGAATATGCCAACCTGATCGGCGGTGACAAGTACGAGCCAGAGGAAGAGAACCCAATGCTGGGCTTCCGTGGCGCCAGCCGCTATATCTCCGAGTCGTTCCGTGATTGTTTCGCCCTCGAGTGTGAAGCCATCAAACGGGTTCGTAACGACATGGGGCTGAAGAACGTTGAGATCATGATCCCGTTCGTTCGTACTCTTGAAGAAGGCCGTCAGGTTATCGAACTGCTGAAAGAGCAGGGTCTGGAGCGTGGTAAAGATGGTCTGCGCGTCATCATGATGTGTGAACTGCCATCCAACGCCCTGCTGGCGGATCAGTTCCTGGAGATGTTTGATGGTTTCTCCATCGGCTCCAACGACCTGACTCAGCTGACTCTGGGTCTGGACCGTGACTCGGGCATCATCAGTCACCTGTTCGACGAGCGTAACGAAGCCGTCAAGGCGTTGCTGGCGATGGCTATCAAGTCAGCCAAGGCCAAGGGTGCTTACGTGGGTATCTGTGGTCAGGGTCCTTCGGATCACGCCGACTTCGCTGCCTGGTTGGTGGAGCAGGGCATAGACACAGTGTCTCTGAACCCAGACACTGTGATCGACACCTGGTTGTACCTGGCTGAAGCCCACGGCTAAGCTTGAAACAACTCAGTAAGTTATGAAAGAAGCCGCTTTTTAGCGGCTTCTTTTTGTTTATAATGGCCCGATAACAATAATTGAGCCGAGCAATAAGATGTTACCCCTATTATCACACCAACAAACTCTGGAACCCCTGTATCTGGATTATCTGGATGCGCTTGAGCAGCGAGGCTTTCGCGGCGATATCGACAGGCGCTACAGTGCCCGCTTGGCTCAAGCGACGGATAACTCTGTCTATCAGTTCCTGCCGCAGGCGGTGCTCTATCCCAGAGACAGCGCCGATATTGCCATGGCGTTGCGGCTCGCTTGTGAGGAGGCTTTTGCCAAGGTGGTCTTCAGTGCCCGCGGCGGCGGTACAGGAACCAATGGCCAGGCGCTGACCCATGGGATAGTGCTGGATCTCTCACGCCATATGAACCGGGTGCTGGAAGTTAACCCAGAGGAAGGTTGGGTCAGAGTCGAGGCCGGTGTGGTCAAGGATGCGCTCAATGATGCGCTGCGGCCGCACGGCTTTTTTTTCAGCCCGGATCTTTCCACCTCCAACCGTGCCACTCTGGGCGGGATGATCAATACCGATGCCTCCGGCGCCGGCTCGCTGGTGTATGGCAAGACCTCGGATCATGTGCTGGAGCTTACCAGTGTGTTGGTGGATGGCAGTGTGCTGCACACGGCTCCGGTGAGCCGCGAGGCACTGGAATCGGGTGAGAAGGTCACTGACAACCCGCTCGGCAACAAGTTGATTACCGAAGTGGCCCGTCGCTGCAGTGAGCAGCGAGAACTGATTGAACAGCGCTTTCCCAAGCTGAACCGTTTTTTGACCGGTTACGATCTGAAAAATGTCTGGGATCAACAGCTGAGCGAATTCAATCTGTCGCGGATCCTCACGGGCTCAGAGGGTACGCTGGCGGTGGTGACTGAGGCCAAACTGGATATCACCCCTTTGCCGGCCAGCCGCCTTATGGTCAACATCAAGTATGACTCTTTTGAATCGGCACTACGCCATGCGCCCGACTTGGTGCTCGCCAATGCCACTGTGGTGGAAACCGTCGATTCCAAGGTGCTGAATCTGGCGCGGGAAGACATTATCTGGCACTCGGTATCCGAGCTTATCCAGGAAGTGCCCGGCAAGGTAATCGATGGCCTTAACATGGTGGAGTTTGCCGGAGAACAAGCCCAGGTCGATGAGCGGGCAGAGCGTCTGGCCGCGGCGCTGGATGCACAGATTGCCGCCGGTGAAAAAGGGGTGCTTGGGTATCAGCTTACCCGGGATGCCGGTTCCATCAATAAGATTTATGCCATGCGCAAGAAGGCGGTCGGGCTGCTCGGGGCCACCAAAGGCCGCCGCAAACCGATAGCCTTCGCCGAAGATACCGCCGTACCACCGGAAAAGCTCGCCGACTATATCATGGAGTTCCGTGCCCTGTTGGATAGCCATCAACTGCAATACGGCATGTTCGGCCATGTGGATGCCGGGGTGCTGCACGTGCGTCCGGCGCTGGATATGTGCGATCCCAAGGATGAAGCCTTGCTGCGCATCGTTTCGGATCAAGTGGCGGCACTGACGCAGAAATACGGCGGCCTGATGTGGGGCGAGCACGGTAAAGGCGTGCGTGGTGAGTATGGCCCCCAGGTATTTGGCGAGCAGCTTTGGAGTGAGCTTGAAGAAGTTAAGACGCTGTTCGACCCCCAGAATAAACTCAACCCAGGTAAGCTGGTGGCGCCCAAAGGCCAACAGCTTATCTACAATGTCGACAGTACCAAGCGCGGCAGTTTCGATAGGCAAATACCTGTCAGTGTCCGCGATGCCTTTCCGGATGTGATGAACTGTAACGGCAACGGCCTGTGTTTCAACTACAGCCGCTTTTCGCCCATGTGCCCCTCTTTCAAGGTGACTGGAGACAGGATCCATTCGCCCAAGGGCCGCGCCGGGTTAATGCGTGAATGGCTGCGACTGCTGGAATCTGAAGGCGTTGATGTCAATGAGCTGGCCAAGTCCAAACCCATGGGCTTATTGCAGCGGCTGCAGAACAGCCTCAACGCCAAGAAAGAATACGACTATTCCCACGAGGTGATGGAGTCGCTCAAGGGCTGTCTCGCCTGTAAGGCGTGCTCCGGCCAGTGTCCGGTGAAGGTGGATGTCCCCAAGTTCCGGGCAAAGTTTTTCAGTATCTATTACCGCCGTTACCAGCGTCCCGCCAAGGATTACCTGGTGGCCGGTGTCGAGGATTCGGTGCAGCTGATGGCCAAGGCGCCCCGGCTGAGTAACTTTGTGGCGCAGAATCCTCTATCCAAGTGGGTGATTAAGAAGGCTCTGGGGTATGTGGATGCGCCTGCGCTGTCTGTTCCTACGCTGAAACAGCGCCTGGATGCTCACCCCAGCCGTGGTTATGATCTCAACGCCTTGAGCGCTATCCCCGCCGCTGAGCGACAAAACTATGTGTTGGTAGTGCAGGATCCTTTCAACAGCTTCTACGATGCCGAACTGGTTTATCGCTTTATTCGCCTGATTGAAGCGCTTGGACTCAAGCCGGTATTGCTGCCGTTCAAGCCCAACGGTAAACCGGCTCATATCAAGGGGTTTCTGGAGCAGTTTGCCAAGACGGCGCAGACCGCCGCCGATTTTCTCAATCAGGTGCATGCCCTTGGCATGCCCATGGTGGGGGTAGATCCTGCGTTGGTGCTGGTTTATCGCGACGAATACCGTGAGGCGCTCGGCGCCAAGCGCGGCCAATTCAATGTCCAGCTTGCCAGCGAGTGGCTCAGTGCCATGCTCGAGCAGTTACCGCAACTGCCTGCAAGCGGGCGCGAGTTCACCTGGTTCAGCCACTGCACTGAATCCAGTGCTCGCCCCGGCACTGCCAAAGAATGGCAAACCATCTTTGCCCGTTTTGGTGCCAAGTTGGGAACCGTGAATCTGGGTTGTTGCGGCATGGCCGGTACTTATGGCCATGAGCTGGAAAACCTGCCACGCTCCAAGGCTCTGTATGAGATGTCCTGGGACGAGGCGATAAAGTCGCTGCCGCAGGAGCAGATACTGGTGTCCGGCTACTCCTGTCGCAGCCAGGTCAAACGCTTTGGTGGCTTTAGGCCCAGGCACCCCATCGAAGCCTTGCTGGAGCTGACTCAAACGCAAGCCTGAGAGCGCCAAGAATAGGGCTCCAAAAGTGAGCCCATGAATAGGGAACCCAAGAATAGGAAGTCAGGATGAAACAGTCGGCAGACAAGGTGAGTGAAGCCCTGAAAGGGCTTGGGGCAAGGCCGGACTTGTGTCAGCAGCAAGCCCTGTTTGAGATAGACGTTAAAGGCGACTGGTATTATCTCAACTCACCGTTGCCAGCCAAGTTCGCCAGGCTCTTCAGTAGTATTTTGCACTGCATCGAGGGTGAACATCTGTTGCTCACCCCGGCAGAGCGTTTGAAGGTAGCGGTGGCCGACACACCGCTCATCATAGTCGATTACAAACAGCTGGATATCGAGGCCGAGAGCAGCCGTTTTGCCCTGGTTTGCTCCCAGGGTAATGAGTTCGAGGTGCTGGGGCTCAATGCCTTTGAGAGCGCCAAATCCGGGCTATTGGTAAGCTTGCCTCGAGGTCTAAAGGCCAGGCTTGGGCGTGCCTGTTTCTATCGCTTTGCCGAAACCTATTTACTGAGTTAAAAGTCAAAGGAATCGCTTTGCCATTCAGGCAGATATAAAACCTTTATTTACAGTAGCCTGACTGTAAATGCCCCATTATTCTCCTTTCTTGTGTTAGTGAAATATTCAGCAGGTGGTAGTATTAATACCATTCGTATAGAAGTTTGATTGACTCAGAATCAGGGCCGCCACTCAAGTTTAAAGCGGATACTGGACTGGTAGATATGCCCCAAAAGGCGAGTTAAAAAGCTGCGTATAGGGCGGTCAATGCAGATTTATTCCGCTGGAGATGCCCTACCTTGCGCTGCTTTCATGCCCCTGAGTAGGTCAATCATTTGGCTCAGTGGTATAGTTAAACTCGGCAGCGGCATGGCCCGGCGTCAATGAAGCAGAATAAGCGATTTTGCTGAATGGGGCGAAGCCCTGCCGATAGCGAACAGACAAGCCCTGAAGTACAGGAGGTGTTGCTTGAACCGCAAAGAGAGTCTCGGTTATCTGGTATCCCATCTGAACGTGGAACTGCAACATGAACTGGATAGCCGCCTGAAGCGTTATCAGCTGGATATTAAACTCTGGCCTGTGTTGTTTGCGCTCTGGCAAGAGGAAGGGATCAGCCAAACCGAGTTGTCACGTCGCTGTGATGTGGCCAACTACACCATGACACGCCTGCTGGATCAACTGCAGGTACAAGGCTTAATCTATCGCCATCAGGAAGAAGACAACCGGCGTGCGTTTCAAATTTTTCTGACCGATCAGGCCAAGGCGATGGAGCAGGACTTAATTCGCGAGGCCGAGCGGGTCAACGAGAAGTTTATGGCAGCCTTGGATGAGCCGGAAAGAGGGCAGCTGCTCATGCTGCTCAACAAGATAAATCATACTGACAAGCGTTAACCCTATGGTTGAATGTGTGCTCGGTAAATCAAAGATAAACCAATAGCACGCACACCAATCCCCCCAGTAGCAACCAGTGTTGCAGATGTGAGCTGCTTGACTGCTGTTTCCCCTGTTTGAGGCTCGCCAGCAGGCGGTTACACTTGTAGATGCGACAGATAGTCAGCTCTGTGGTGGGGTCAACCAGGAGTTGCATTCGGCAACGTACACCGTTACGCAACTTGAAGCTGTGCTCGCTGTGCAGCCCCAGGTTGAATTTGCTGGATACCACTTTACCGTCGACAAACAAACGCTCAAATCCATTCCAGTTGCTGGCCTGTAATTCAACCTTTTGCTGTTCCACTTCATAGCCGAATCTGAGCATCATTGACTCCCTGACCTTCGAGATGACGAATGCTAAGTCAAGCAGAGGCAGATGACGCTTGCCAGTCCGTAAAAATGAATTTTCTGTTTCTGGTGCTTATCTATTTGCCGACAGGAGGAAAATTTTTTCAGTAATAAAAAAGGGCCCGAAGGCCCCTTTATGGAATATGAGCGAGCTTAGGCTTGGGTACCATTGATGATGGCGCGGGCCATCTCATCTGCTACTTCAGCCGTGGTGCGGTTTTGCTCATCGGCCTGCTTGAAGATGGACAACAGGGTGTTGTAGATCTCTTCAACCTTGGCGGTAGACTTGGTGGCATCATAGTCTTTTTCGAAAGACACGTTGATGATACCACCGGCGTTGATCACATAGTCTGGGGCATAGAGGATGCCCATCTGCTTGAGCTGCTCACCATGGCGTGGCTCGGCCAACTGGTTGTTGGCGCAGCCTGCGACTATGCTCGCTTTCAGCTGTGGCAGTGTGGTGTCGTTAAGTGTGGCGCCCAGGGCGCAAGGGGCATAGACATCGACGTCCAGAGCATAGATGTCCTGAGGGGCAACCACCACGGCGCCAAAGTCGGTGGCGACCTTGTCCAGTGATGCTTGATGAATATCGGTTACAAACAGCTCGGCGCCTTCTTCATGCAGGTGCTTGCACAGATAATAGCCCACATGGCCTACACCCTGAACGGCTATCGTGAGGCCTTTGAGGCTATCTTTGTCCAGCTTGTGTTTAACGGCAGCCTTGATACCCAGGTAAGTTCCCATGGCGGTAAAAGGAGAGGGATCGCCGCTCATTCCTTCCAGGCCAAGCACATAAGGGGTTTCATCATGGGCAATCATGATGTCGGCAGGGGTGGTACCCACATCTTCGGCCGAGTAGTAGCGGCCGCCCAGGCTGTGAACAAAACGGCCAAAGGCGCGGAACAGCTGCTCACGATTCTCTGTCTTGGGATCGGCTATGATCACCGACTTACCGCCACCCATGGCCAGACCGGCCAGCGCGTTCTTGTAAGTCATACCGCGGGAGAGGCGCAACACGTCAGTGAGAGCTTCATCATCTGATTGATAGTTCCACATACGGCAACCGCCTACGGCAGGGCCCAAGTTGGTGTTGTGGATGGCGATGATGGCGCGCAGGCCACTTTCCTTGTCATGACAGAATACTACCTGTTCATGTTCGTCGAATGATACATGATTAAATACAGCCACGTCTGTTCTCCGCTGTGCTTATTGGGGCGGCGCTTAGCGGCCGCCGACCGCTTGTTATATTTATTGCAGAACCATAGCATTTAGCGATACTCTCAACAAAGCTGATGAGCAGAATATTTGTGATCTATCTGGCAATTTTGCTTTCCACCTTACGTTAACGTAAAGCTGGTTGAAAACTGAAGTCAGCCACCCATAGTCGTCTCATTATGGGGTGGTACTGAAAAAGCCGGCCAGAGGCTTAGTTGAACAGATACAGAATATAAAAACACAATAAAAACAAACAAGAAGAAAGGAAAGTTTATGACTGAACAGACAAGTACACCGCCCAACGCCGAACAGCAGGAAGCCTTGCGCCAGGCTTGGGTGCGTGAACAGTTCCAGAAAGCCAATAAATTTCTTGCAGAGAAAGGGGTGATCCCCAGCAAAGTGGTACCGGCGGAAAGCCGTTATCTGGCGCCTTATGTAGCCATGTGGAAAATCGAATCCAAACAGCCCAGCCACAAGACCTATTGGGTGATGTCCGGTGACTTGCCTTCTGACTATGTTGATGTCAGCGTAGCAGCCACTGCTCGCGAAGCCTTGCGTCACTTTTCGCTGACCTGGCAGCTCAAGGCCGAGAACCTGGTGCAATCTGGGGCGACCAAAGACCCTACCCAGGCCAAGTTCGCCCAGTTGCTGGTTTCCAGAGCCGAGAGCCTATACAAGATCCAGGAAGACGATAAACTCTGGGGCTGATAACCCTAGAGCAAACAAAAAAAGCAGCCGTAGGCTGCTTTTTTAGTGTCTGTGCAGTGTCTGGCCAAGCCAAGTGAGAGTCTGAATAAGGGTTCAAACCTCAGGCCTAAAGTTCAAACCTCGACCTTAGCAGCAGGGGAGTCGGCTCATTCCTCGTCACTGAGATAGCAATAACCCTTTTCCAAAAGTTCGCACAGCAGCAATGCCACGGCATCATCCTGAAGCAGTGACTCAAGATCTTCGCCGCTGATGCTGGTGTGATTGGCAATAAGCAGCGCCTGCTTTTCACTGCCTTGCGGCAATTCAAAGGCTTCACCATTGATAAACAGTCGGCAGTTGGGATCCTCTTCCAGCATGAGAATTTTAAGCCCACCTATGCGCTTGAATACAGCGCCTTCGGCCGCAGCTTCTCTGAGCTCCTCGGTACTCATAGGCTCACCCTGGCAAATATCCAGTTCAAAGCGGTTCTGACTCAGCAACTTGCCAAGCACGCCCTGATAATAGTCAGGGTTTTCAGTCAGCTCTTTCAGCAGCGCCATCATCCCCTGTTGCTGGCTCTTGGCGATCAGCGCAGGTTGCCCGGCTTCTTCACTCGAAGTGAAGCGTTTGTGGCCGAGATCCTGATCAAGCATAAAGTCGGCCATTTCGCTGATAAGTTCTTGCTGACTCGGTGCCCGGAAGCCTATTGAGTAGGACAGTGCCAGGGTCAGGGTTTCGCCCCTGTGGGGGAAACCGGGCGGAATATACAGCATGTCGCCGGGCTCCAGCACTGTATCTATGATGGGCTCAAAGTCTTCAATCAAAGGGGTATTGGGATTGTTGCCACGCTTGGCGTATTGACCCTTGGCACCCACTGTCCAGCGCCTGCGCCCCTCGCCTTGAATGATAAAGACATCATAGTTGTCGATATGGGGGCCGACACCGCCACCCGGCGTGGCAAAGGACACCATTAGGTCATCAAAGCGCCAGTCCGGCAGGAAACGGAAGGCTTCCACCAGACCCTGTGAGTCCGGATACCAGTGGTTGACGGCCTGTACCAGCAGTTGCCAGTTTCCTTCACCGAACTTGTCATAGTCTTCAAATGGGCCTGAGATCACTTCCCAGTCCTGCCCCCTGGTGATTACCACCCGTGAGGAAATCTCCTCTTCACAGGCGAGGCCCGCCAGCTCATCGGCGGCGATAGGATCGACAAAGTCCTTGAAGGCTTGTCTGATCACCTTGGGTTGTTGCTGCCACACCTCTTTAACAAAGGCATTGCTGTCCAGAGTCAGCTGGTAAGTGTTCGTCATCTGTTATCCAATCCATAAACTGTTTCAATGGCCAGTCAGTTATCCCGCTTGCAACGGCATAAACCCCGGGGAGAAAAAAGGCGGTACTGGAAACCAGTACCGCCCGTGACAGCCAAGAGGCTATCAGTTCAAATCATCGACAAAGGCTTCGGCGCGGCCTATGTAGTTGGCCGGCGTCAGTTGCTTGAGTTCGTGTTTCACGTTCTCAGGCAGCTCCAGACCGTCGATAAAGGCTGCCAGCTGCTGACCATCGATACGCTTGCCACGGGTCAGCTCCTTGAGCTTCTCGTAAGGCTTTTCGATGCCATAGCGGCGCATGACTGTCTGTATCGGCTCGGCCAGCACTTCCCAGTTGTGATCCAGTTCATCGCGTAGGTGCGCCTCGTTGACTTCCAGCTTACTGACACCCTTGAGTGTGGCCTGGTAGGCGATCAGCGAGTGGGCGATACCCACACCCAGGTTACGCAGTACTGTGGAGTCGGTCAGATCGCGCTGCCAGCGGGAAACCGGCAGTTTACTGGCCAGATGCTGCATCAGGGCGTTGGCTATGCCCAGGTTACCTTCCGAGTTTTCAAAGTCGATAGGGTTAACCTTGTGCGGCATGGTGGATGAGCCGATTTCACCGGCCACAGTCTTCTGCTTGAAGTGACCCAGGGCGATATAACCCCAGATATCACGGTCAAAATCAATCAGCACGGTATTGAAACGGGCCACGGCATCGAACAGCTCGGCAATATAGTCGTGCGGTTCAATCTGAGTGGTGTAGGGGTTCCAGTTCAGCCCCAGGCTGGTGACAAAGCGCTGTGACAGCTCATGCCAGTTAACTTCTGGGTAGGCCGACAGGTGAGCGTTGTAGTTACCCACGGCGCCGTTGATCTTACCCATGATCTCAACCGCTTCAATTTGTTTGAGTTGGCGTTCGAGACGTACGGCAACGTTGGCCATCTCTTTACCCAGAGTCGAAGGCGAGGCGGGTTGGCCATGAGTACGGGACATCAGAGGCACAGTCTTGTAACGTCTGGCCAGCTCTTTAACGGCATCGACCAGCTTCTGGCAGTATGGCAGCAGTACCTGTTCACGGGCTTCGGTCAGCATCAGACCGTGGGACAGGTTGTTGATGTCCTCACTGGTGCAGGCAAAGTGCACGAACTCGCCTATGGCGGCCAGCTCGGCATTGTCGGCGATTTTTTCCTTGATGAAGTATTCCACCGCCTTAACGTCATGGTTGGTGGTGGCTTCGATGGTTTTGACTCTCAGGGCATCGGCTTCGCTGAAGTTATCGCGAATATTGTCCAGCAATGCCAGAGCTTCTTCACTGAAGGGGGGGACTTCTTCGATTTCAGGGCAGCTGGAAAGCAGTTTCAGCCAGTTGATTTCGACCTGAACACGATACTTGGTAAGACCGTACTCGCTGAATATCCCCCGAAGTTCGGCGGTTTTACTACCATAACGCCCGTCTACCGGTGAGATAGCAGTCAGTGCGGAAAGATCCATTATAAGCTCCTTGATGAACTTGGCTTTATTATAGGGTGAGGCTTTTTTTAGCTGTATCGACGATCGCCTTGCGGGCAAACACCAGATGTCTGCGTTTGCCGCCGAGTTGACGCCAGAGTACGGCACTGCGCATTGCTGCCAGCAACAAGGCGCGTATTTTATGTTGGACCAGTGGCCGCTGCAGTATGTTGGGGTTGCCCGAAATCTGGATCTTGGGCCCCAAATTACTGATGATATCGCTGTAGATGCTGGCCAGGTTGGCGATAACCTGCTCGTCGGTTATGGCAAAGTGGCTCAATTGGCGATGCACCTGATTGATGCGCTCAGACAGCATCCCCAGAGCCGCCTGGTTGCGGCTCAGTTTACGCTCCAGCGCCAGAATTCCGACCAGATAGCGGGTGATTTCCACATCTTTCTGGGCGCTGTCACCCAGTTGGTTGATAATCCACTTGTAGCCGTTGGCCAGCACAACTTTGTCGGGATAGATCTCATCGATATTCTCGGGATCTGTCACCATAATGCCATCGAGTGCCGCAGCCAACTGCTGCGGATCGCTTTCCCCGTGGCGGGCTATGTATTGCACCTGGGCGATAGCCTGCAATATGCCGGCAAATGCCATGGTGCGGTCATGCAATTGCTCGCTCAATGATTACTCCCTAATCAGGGTTTCTATGATGCCGCCACCCAGGCAGACTTCACCGTCGTAGAATACTGCCGACTGCCCTGGCGTGACTGCCGCCACAGGTTCGTCGAAGATCACTCTCAGCTCATCGTCACCCTGGACATAAACAGTGCAGGGGATATCCTGCTGGCGATAACGGGTCTTGACCGTGATTTTTGCGCCATCGGCCGGGCCCTGCCTGTCGACCCAGTGCAACTGTCTGGCTGTGAGGCCAACCGACATGAGTCTTGGGTGTTGGCCGCCTTGGGCGACAACCAATACATTACGTTTCAGATCTTTGTCGACCACATACCAAGGATTGTCGTTGCTGTTTTTCATGCCGCCAATCCCAAGGCCTTTGCGCTGGCCCAGAGTGTGGTACATCAGTCCTTGATGCTCGCCTATCACTTCACCGTCGACACTCTCGATTTTGCCCGGTTGCGCGGGCAGATAAGTGCCAAGGAATTCAGTAAATTTGCGTTCACCGATAAAACAGATGCCGGTGCTGTCTTTCTTGTTGAAGGTGACCAGCCCTTGCTCTTCGGCGATGCGGCGAACTTCGGGTTTTTCCAGGTCACCCACAGGGAACAGGCTGCGAGCCACCTGTTGGTGACTCAAGGTGTAGAGGAAGTAGCTCTGATCTTTGTTGCCATCTATGCCGCGAAGCAGCTGGGTTTTACCGTCGGTATCACGGCGGCGCACATAGTGGCCCATGGCGATATAGTCGGCATCGAGAATGTCATCGGCAAACTCAAGGAAGGCTTTGAACTTGATCTCCTTGTTGCACATGATGTCCGGGTTAGGCGTGCGTCCCGCCTTGTACTCGGCCAGAAAATACTCGAACACATTGTCCCAGTATTCGGCGGCAAAGTTGACCGTGTGCAACTTGATCCCCAGCTTGTCACAGACAGCCTGGGCATCTTTTAAATCTTCGGCGGCAGAGCAATATTCGTCGGTGTCATCTTCTTCCCAGTTCTTCATGAACAGGCCTTCTACCTGATAGCCCTGCTGGAGCAGCAGATAGGCTGAAACAGATGAGTCGACACCGCCGGACATGCCGACAATGACTTTTTTTCCTGATGCATTGGGAGTGTTAGCTGTCATAGATCCTAAAACCGTTGAATTCATTCATGAACGCCCGAAAAGAGAACTGCTGCTTGTGCCCGGTTGTGGCAGGCCGTTATTGGCGCGACGCGGGGGTGGACAAACAGCCATAAGGCGCTCAGTTTCTGCGGGGGCGTATTCTATCACGCCTTGGTGCCCAGAGCTAATCACAACAGCTCGCTATTGAGCAAAGATAACGGCAGCCGTTGTCCCTGCAAATAGCTCTCCAGTGTGGCGCTGACCAAGGGGCTGCGAAGCTTGGATCCCAAGGCCGTGATTTCATCCATGCTCAACCAATGGGCGGCCTTGATGGCGACGTCCAACGGCTTGGCACTCTGGCACTTGGCCAGGCGAGCACAGAAGGTGAAACGTAAAAAGGCCAGCTCTTTGGAAGCACTGAACTGATCTATCCGCACCAGGGCTTCAGGGGTGACAGTCAGGCCGGTTTCTTCGAGCACCTCGCGGCGACAGGCGTCGATAAGGCTTTCATTTGCTTCCAGGTGACCGGCCGGTTGGTTGAATTTCTGTTGGCCGTCTATCAATTCCTCGACCAGCAGAAAACGCTTCTCGGCCTCAATAATGCAGGCCACTGTTACATTGGGGCGATAACGTTCAGTCATGGAGAAGCTCCTTAATCGCCGCCTCAGAAAGAGTACGATATTCACCGGGCTGCAGGCATTGCCCTTGCTCGGTATCCAGGCTGAGATTGCCTATGGCATAACGTATCAATCTTAAAGTGGGAAACCCGACATGGGCTGTCATCCTTCGTACCTGACGATTGCGCCCTTCGCGGATACAGATCTCCAGCCAAGTGGTGGGGATATTGCGCCGCTCACGAATGGGTGGATTACGTGGCCACAAAGATTCGGGTTGTTGCAGTCGTCGAACTTTTGCAGGCAGGGTGGGGCCATCTTTCAACTCAATTCCCTCACGTAAGGCTTGAATCGCGGTGTCATCGACATCGCCTTCCACCTGTACCCAGTAGGTCTTGAAGGTGTGCTTGTTGGGTTGGGTCAGCTTGGCCTGCAACTGACCGTTATTGGTGAGCAGTAACAGACCCTCGCTGTCTCTGTCCAGGCGGCCGGCGGCATAGATACCGGCGATGGGCAGTAGATCTTTGAGCGTGCGTCGTCCGCCTTCATCGGTAAACTGGCATAACACATCGAAGGGTTTGTTGAGCAGCACCACTTGGGTTTCTGCAACCGAGAGTGGTGGTACTTTTGGCCGGGGTTTTTGAGGACCAGGGCGCTTTTTATTCAGACCCAGTCTCTTGTTATTGGAACTTTTGTTACTGGGACTCTTGCAACTGGAACTCTTGCTGTTGGGGCTTGGTTTGGTGGAGCGCTGACTCTTCTCTCGGCCAAACTCTTTACCGTCAGGGCCCTTGGGGTGACTGGGCTGGCGTTTGGGTTTACGTCTTGGTTGGGAGGTAGGCGAATTCATTGAGATATCCTGGCTGCTTGAGCCGCGTGCTCTGACCATTTGGGAGTGATATGCCTGAGTGTAACACCTATGTCCGGTTTGGCGGCGACACGGGTTTGTGACTTTTGGCAGAGTGTACCTGCCACTCGCCTATAGTGGAATTTGAATCTTGGCTGGAATGCTCTATGATGTTCGCCAAATTGTGATCTACAACCAATTTTTACGCCCATAACACGATAGACATAGATTACCGACTGTAACGGTATCCAGGGCGAAAGAGGCAAGGAAATTAAAGAATAACAACACTTATAACAACTCATTTTTATAAAAAGCGTAGGACTGAAAATGACTGATAAAACCCCCACTATCATCTATACGCAGACAGATGAAGCGCCGGCTCTGGCGACCTTATCTCTACTGCCTATCATCAAAACCTTTACTCAGGCAGCCGGCATCAATGTCGAAACCCGTGATATTTCTCTCTCCGGCCGTGTGATTGCCGCCTTCCCCGAGCGTCTGACCGAAGCGCAGCGTATCGGCGATCACCTGGCTGAGCTTGGTGAGCTGGCAACCCAGCCCGAAGCCAATATTATCAAACTGCCCAATATCAGTGCGTCCATTCCTCAGCTGCAGGCTTGTATCAAAGAGCTGCAGGCCAAGGGCTATGATCTGCCTGATTATCCGGCCGAAGCCAAAACCGATGAAGAACGGGAAGTCAAGGCCCGTTATGACAAGATCAAAGGCAGTGCGGTAAACCCTGTGCTGCGTGAAGGGAACTCAGATCGCCGCGCCCCGACTTCGGTCAAGAACTATGCCCGTAAGCACCCGCATTCAATGGGGGCCTGGAGCAAGGACTCCAAATCTCATGTGGCTCACATGCAACAAGGGGATTTCTACGGCAGCGAGCAGTCCGTTACCCTCAAAGAGGCCGATACTGTCAGCATAGTGCTGGAACAAAATGATGGCGGCCAACTGGTGCTCAAGCAAGGGCTTAAGTTGCTGGCCGGTGAAATCATAGATGCGGCCGTTATGAGCAAGCGTGAACTGACCGCCTTCTTCGAGCGCGAAATTGAAGCGGCCCGCAAGGAAGATGTACTGCTGTCACTGCACCTGAAAGCCACCATGATGAAAGTGTCCGATCCGATTATGTTCGGCCATGCGGTGAAGGTGTTCTACAAAGATGTATTCGCCAAACACGGTGAAACTTTGCGTGAGCTGGGTGTGGACGTCAACAATGGTCTGGGTGATGTCTATGCCAAGATAGCCAAGTTGCCGGCCGAGCAGAAAGCGGCCATTGAAGCCGATATCGCCGCCGTCTACCAGAGCCGCCCTGAGCTGGCGATGGTGAACTCAGACAAAGGCATCACCAACCTTCATGTGCCAAGTGATGTGATTATCGATGCTTCCATGCCTGCAGCAATCCGCTCCAGCGGCCAGATGTGGGGCCCGGATGGCCAGCTGAAAGATACCAAGGCGCTGATCCCGGATCGTTGCTATGCCGGTGTTTACCAGGAAACCATCAGTTTCTGTAAGGAACATGGCGCCTTCGACCCTGCAACCATGGGCAGCGTGCCAAACGTGGGTCTGATGGCACAGAAGGCCGAAGAGTACGGCAGCCATGACAAGACCTTTGAAATCCCTGCGTCCGGTACGGTTAAAGTACTGGACAAGGACGGCAATCTGCTTATGTCCCACGCCGTTGAAGCCGGTGATATCTGGCGCATGTGCCAGGTTAAAGACGCACCTATCCGTGACTGGGTCAAGCTGGCCGTACGCCGCGCAAGACTGACCAACACCCCGGCGGTATTCTGGCTGGATGAAAACCGTGCCCACGATGCCCAGGTGATCGCCAAAGTGAAGGCCTACCTGCCTGAGCACGATACTGATGGGCTTGAGTTGCACATCATGTCACCTGAAAAGGCGGCCCGTTTCTCCCTTGAGCGTATTAAAGCCGGTAAGGACACTATTTCGGTAACAGGCAACGTGCTGCGTGACTACCTTACCGACTTGTTCCCTATCCTTGAGTTGGGTACCAGTGCCAAGATGCTGTCAATCGTCCCGCTGATGAACGGTGGCGGTCTGTTCGAAACGGGTGCCGGTGGCAGTGCGCCCAAACATGTACAGCAGTTTGAAGAGGAAAACCACCTGCGTTGGGATTCTCTGGGCGAGTTCCTGGCGTTGGGAGCCTCACTCGAGCACCTAAGCCAGACGACAGCCAATGCCAAGGCACAGGTGATGGCTGATTGCCTGGATCAGGCGATAGGGCTGTTCCTGGATAACAACAAGTCACCATCCCGTAAGGTGGGGCAGCTGGATAACCGCGGCAGTCACTACTTCCTGGCACAGTACTGGGCCAGCGCGCTGGCCAAGCAGGACAAGGATGCCGAGCTGAAAGCTTATTTTGCACCTCTGGCCGAAGGCCTGGTGGCTGCCGAAGAGCAGATAGTGGCAGAACTCAATGGTGCCCAGGGTGGTGCCGTTGAACTGGGTGGCTACTATAAGCTGGACCCTGTTAAAGCCGAGCAGGCTATGCGCCCAAGTGCCAGCCTGAATCGTCTTCTGAGCGCTTGATACTGAAAGCTGAATGAGGGAGCTCTCCCTCATTCAATTGCCAAACAGGCATTAAAAAGGCGGGGATAACCC
>NZ_JBICJO010000053.1:0-504 GCF_043103185.1 Shewanella sp. YQ_9 | reverse complement strand
ATATGTACACCTCGATCATATCAACGCTTTTATGGGTAACAGAAGTAATACTGCGTACGTATATCCGACCTGTTTATGAGGACCTTTATCCTCTGGCCTTAATGAGAACCGCGCCCTTGTTGCATATCATCCCTCCGGAATCAAAGTTCCTTGTACTTGAGCTGCTTTACAAAGGCCGGTATTACCTGTTACTTCATTAGCTACTTTTGCATTTTAGGAAGTGACTATCTCCTATCAGTTTGGCCGATACTCTGTACGATAAAACAGCATCGCCCAAATGATCCTTGCAAGTTTATTGGCTACAGCTACGACGGCTTTGTGTTTTCCTCGGCGCTCGATAAGCTTTAACGCCCACTGTGAAATGCGATCATTACTTTTGTCCGCATACCTAATGACTGACCAAGCACCTTGAATGAGTAATCGCCTCAAGTGACTATTCCCCCGCTTAGTGATACTGCCAAGTTTTTGTTTCCCGCCGCTGGAAAACTCCTTGGGAACCAAGCC
>NZ_JBICJO010000052.1:0-3865 GCF_043103185.1 Shewanella sp. YQ_9 | reverse complement strand
CTCATTGAAGGGCGTTTTTTTATGGCATTTTCAACTCAGTCTGTGTAATTGAACAGCGATTTCACTGTTTCCAGGGTTTCATCTATGGTCTTGATGCTGGAAGGGCAGATAAATATAGTATCATCACCGGCAATAGTGCCCAGAATACCTTCTGGCTTGCCGATGGAGTCCAACAGCCTGGCAATTAACTGCGCCGCCCCCGGGCTGGTACGCACCACTATCATGGCTTGGTTATGATCCACATCCAATACCAGATTCTTCAGCGGGCTGCCGGCAGTAGGTACCCCTAGTTCAGCCGGTAAGCAGTAGACCATCTCCTGCTTGGCGTTACGGGTGCGCACGGCACCGAACTTGCTCAGCATGCGCGAGACTTTGGACTGGTTGATATTGGCAAAGCCTTCGGCTTGCAGTGCATTGACTATTTCACTCTGGGAGCCGAAGCGCTCCTCTTTAAGCAGAGCCTTGAAGGTTCTGATTAGCTCATCCTGATTTTTGCTTGCTTGCATCATCTTCTTCTGTCGTTATTCAGAAAATCCCGGCCATTCTGCATATCAAATGGATAAGTGTCAACAAATACCCAAGATGTATGCATAAAAATGCAATGCAGGTCATTTGGTGGGTAAAAGAAGCCTCAGTGGGTAGTAGAAAATGCTGAAGTTAATTCAGCTTTTGATGAAACAGAGTCATATGACTAAGGGATAATTGCTATTTTTGTGACGATCCTTTAATGTTGCGCCATCACAGAATTAGATCTATGTCACACATAATTCCGAGAATTGACGGAGATAACTATGAAAGTTGCTGTACTTGGTGCTGCTGGTGGTATCGGCCAGGCTCTTGCCCTTCTGTTGAAAACCCAATTGCCTGCCGGCTCTCAGCTGTCACTCTATGATATCGCCCCCGTAACGCCTGGGGTTGCCGTGGATCTGAGTCATATCCCGACAGCAGTTGAAGTTAAAGGTTTTGCCGGTGAAGACCCAACGCCCGCACTGGAAGGTGCCGATGTGGTGCTGATTTCTGCCGGTGTTGCCCGTAAGCCGGGCATGGATCGTTCTGATCTGTTCAATATCAATGCCGGTATCGTCCGTAACCTGATTGAAAAAGTGGCCGCGACTTGTCCCAAGGCGCTGATCGGTATCATCACTAACCCAGTGAACACCACTGTGGCCATTGCTGCTGAAGTACTGAAAAAAGCCGGTGTTTACGACAAGAACCGTCTGTTCGGTGTGACGACTCTCGATGTCATCCGCTCTGAAACCTTTATCGCCGAAGCCAAAGGGCTGAACGTTGCCGATGTTAAAGTCAATGTGATTGGCGGCCACAGCGGTGTGACCATTCTGCCTCTGTTGTCTCAGGTTGAAGGTGTCAGCTTCTCTGATGAAGAAGTTGCTGCCCTGACCAAGCGTATTCAAAACGCTGGTACTGAAGTGGTTGAAGCCAAAGCCGGTGGCGGCAGCGCGACTCTGTCCATGGGCCAGGCCGCTTTCCGTTTCGGTCTGTCGCTGATCCGCGGTCTGCAGGGTGAAGCCAATGTGATCGAGTGCGCCTATGTTGATGGTGGTAGCGAGCACGCTGAATTCTTTGCCCAGCCAGTGGTACTCGGCAAGAATGGTATCGAAAAGGTTCTGCCGTATGGAGAGCTGAGCGCGTTTGAAACCAACGCCCGTGATGCCATGCTGGATACCTTGAAGGCGGATATCAAACTGGGTGTAGACTTCGTTAAGTAAGTCGACTCAGGGAATAAAAAGGAGCGCCGCGGCGCTCCTTTTTGCTACTTGAACTTATTCTACTCTGGCCTTGCTGGCTAGTTTCTTTGGCAAAACAGCCGAATTCTTTCCTGCTGCTCCTTTATCTGCGCCTGCCGTTCTTCTTCTGTCATCTTAATCATTTCACCGGAGGCCTCATCTTTACGTTGCAGTCTGGTGTGGGTATTGAGTACATCCAATTGGAATTTGGCCTTATCACAAATAGCCTGAGCCTGGGCCGCATCTTTCTCCTTGATCAATTTGGCCTGTTTCTCAGACTCAGTTTCCTGCACAACGTCATCTTTTCGCTTCGGCGCGACCGTGCCAATTCTGGCGGGTTGCAGATTTTGGCTGTCCAGTTCGGTGGCTTGTTGTTGTGGCGGCGGCTCTTGGCTGTAGTGGGTAACGCCATTTTCATCGACCCAAGTATAGATGGGCGTTGCCGAGGCAGCGTTGGCTCCGAGTAATGCCAGCAGAGCCATAAATAGGCTGATCCTTATCATTGTCTGTTTCCGTTTCTGCAGGGTGAGCTTGTCTGAGCAAGTGTGTTATCTTTGCCGCTATAGACCTTTATTACACCATCAGGTTAAGTGTATGCAAAATTTATCCAAGCCAACAATAAAAACCCGTGGCATCTATCTGTTACCCAATCTGATGACAACGGCAGGATTGTTCTCGGGCTTCTATGCTGTTATCGCTTCCATGAATGGGCACTTTGAGGCATCGGCTATTGCTGTATTTGTTGCCATGTTATTCGATGGACTGGATGGTCGTCTGGCGCGTTTGACCAACACTCAGAGTGCCTTTGGTGCCGAGTACGACTCGATGGCAGATATGGTATCCTTCGGTATGGCTCCGGCCTTGATAGCCTATAACTGGGGGCTTTCTGAATTGGGCAAAATAGGTTGGCTGGCGGCCTTTATCTATTGCGCCGGGGCTGCCTTGCGTCTGGCGCGCTTCAATACCCAAGTAGGAGTGGCCGATAAACGTTTCTTCCAAGGGCTTGCCAGTCCGGCCGCAGCGGCTCTTATTGCTGGCAGTGTCTGGCTGGGGCAGGGCTACGGCGTCTCAGGGCATGATATAGGCATATTGGTGGCCCTGGTCACGGCCGTTGCCGGTCTGTTGATGGTGAGTAATTTCCGCTATCACTCCTTTAAAGAAGTCGATTGGCGTGGCAAGGTGAACTTCCTGGTGATCTTGCTGGTAGTGGCCGTATTTGTGGTGATCTCGGTCGAGCCTGCATTAATTCTCTGTCTGCTATTTTATCTCTATGCTCTCTCGGGGCCTGTGGTTACCATTCGCAGCGTTAGAAAACTCAAGGTGTCTCATGTCGTTGGTGATGACGATGAGGCAGATGACTGTGATGACAAAGCATCAAGTGCAGAGAACTCTCCCATTTCCCATGCTCGAGATAACAAAGATAGCGATAACAAAGAGAGCGCCGAAGAAAAAGAAGATACGGGAGATAAAGCGAGCCAAGACAAGCTCAAGTCATGAATCTCTCTTGAAAGTGAAAACTTTGGGCTGCCACTCAAAAGGCTTTTACTCTGCAAAGCGGCAAAATATGTGCTAAACCTAGATCCCACCTCGAGTGAAATAGCCTTATGAAGACTCGTTTCACTCGGGCAACGGAACCCAACTTGCTAACTGTTCGACTCAAGGACGTAAGTTCGGGCATAGGTTTGGCATAGGTTTGGCATAGGTTCGGCATAGGTTTGGCATAGCTTCGAGCAGAGATGCAGAGGACTGATATCACTTTGACGAGCAACTCTGGTTAGTGAGCAAGTCAGCTTGCATAGCCATCTCAGTCGGTTCAAGTTACTCATCAAGATAAAAAGGGACTTTAGGGTAATATCTATGTTGCTCAAAGGTTGGTTTTGCCCTGTTGATGCCTAAATAGTGTTCGCTTGGTGTGGTTTTGCAAAAATCCCCCTTGCACAAAAGTTTTGGCTCCCTATAATGCGCTCCCACTGACACGGCACAGCGGCAACGCGAAAGACGTGACAGGGTCGAAGAAAAACGGCTCTCGAGTCCTTTCAACGACAGGCGAAAAAAGATGGTAAATACCTCTTGACGCCGCAGCAGGAAAGCGTAGAATACGCAGCCCTGACCCGATGGCC
>NZ_JBICJO010000051.1:0-6512 GCF_043103185.1 Shewanella sp. YQ_9 | reverse complement strand
GAGGGGATGAACAACAAAATCAAACTGCTGAAGCGAATGGGCTATGGCTACCGGGATACCGAATACTTCTTTCTGAAAGTCAGAGAGGCGTTCCCCGGAGATCCGCGATGAACCATTTTTTATGGATGAAATCTAATTCTTTCGGCTTCTTGTGACGCGCCCAGGCTCGGGCTGGCTTTAAGGTATGCCTGTATATCGGCTGAACTGCTAACGGGCTTTTTTCACTCAGCAATTGCGTTTAGGTTTCGAAGTTATATAATTCGCCTTTCGAATCGAAACTTATTCAGTCTGGAATGACCAAACGCAACACTCAACAAAGGCGTCACGCCATAGTTACCCTGCTGCAGCAGCAGGGTGAAGTCAGTGTCGATGCCTTGGCGCTGAAGTTTGAAACTTCGGAAGTGACCATACGTAAAGACTTGGCAGCCCTGGAGAAAACCGGTTTGCTGCTGCGTCGTTATGGTGGTGCCGTCGTCGTTCCTCAAGAGATGACCCAAACCTTGTCTGAACCGCCTTCTCGCAATAAGTTGGCCATAGCTCAGGCCGCTGCCGGGCTTATCAAAGATCATAATCGCATCATTATAGATTGTGGCAGCACCACTTTGGGGCTTATTCCCGAGCTCAATGATAAGCGCGGGCTGGTGGTCATGACCAACTCCCTGCAACTGGCCAATGCGATACATGAATTGGAAAACGAGCCCACACTCTTGATGACAGGGGGCACTTGGGATCCACACTCCGAATCTTTTCAAGGACAGGTGGCTGAGCAAGTACTGCGTTCCTACAATTTTGACCAGCTTTTTATCGGCGCCGATGGCATTGACTTGCAGCGAGGCACCACCACTTTCAATGAGTTGATTGGACTCAGCCGGGTGATGGCGGAAGTCTCCAGGGATGTGGTGGTGTTGCTCGAATCGGAAAAGGTGGGTCGCAGAATTCCTAATCTTGAGTTGCCATGGGAGTTGGTCACGACCCTGGTGACAGATGACAGGCTGCCTGATGCAGCCGCTGAAAGTATTTCAAATCAAGGGGTAAAGCTGATCTTAGCCCCTTTTACAGCATAAACTTTAAATTAAGCGGATATTGATATGTGTGGAATTGTTGGCGCAGTAGCGCAGCGGGATGTAGCTGAAATCTTGATAGAGGGGCTGAAACGCCTGGAATATCGTGGCTATGATTCGGCCGGTGTGGCTGTCATTCACCAAGGTGAACTGACCCGTACCCGCAGAGTTGGCAAGGTGCAGGAGTTGGCCGATGCTTTGCAAACTGCTCCTTTGGCCGGTGGTACAGGTATCGCCCATACCCGTTGGGCGACCCATGGTGAGCCCAGTGAGCGCAACGCGCATCCACATCAATCCGGCAGCGACATAGCCGTGGTGCACAACGGCATTATTGAAAATCACGCTAAATTGCGGGAGATGCTCAAGGGTTTGGGTTATCAGTTCAACTCAGATACAGATACAGAAGTCATTTGTCATCTGGTTGACCATGAGCTCAAGTCTGCCCCCGGCTTGCTGGCGGCGGTACAAGCCACAGTAAAACAACTGGAAGGTGCCTATGGCACTGTGGTCATCGACCGCCGTGACCCTGAGCGGCTGGTGGTCGCCCGCAGTGGCAGCCCATTGGTAATAGGCTTTGGCCTGGGAGAAAACTTCGTTGCTTCGGATCAGTTGGCGCTGCTGCCGGTGACCCGTACTTTTGCCTTCCTGGAAGAGGGTGATGTTGCCGAAGTGACTCGCCGTGAGGTCCATATCTATGATCTGGACGGTAACCCGGTTGTACGTGAAAAGAAAGAATCTGAAATCACCCATGATGCCGGTGACAAGGGCGAGTATCGTCACTATATGCTTAAAGAGATCTATGAGCAGCCAATGGCGCTGGCCCGTACTCTCGAAGGCCGAATTGCCCAGCAGCAGGTGCTGGATAGTGCCTTTGGTGATAATGCAGCCGAGCTTCTCAAAGATATCAAACACGTACAGATCATTGCCTGCGGTACCAGTTACCATGCCGGTATGGCAGCACGTTATTGGCTGGAAGATTGGGCCGGCGTTTCCTGTAATGTGGAAATCGCCTCTGAATTCCGCTACCGCAAGTCGCATCTGTTCCCCAACAGCCTGTTGGTCACTATTTCTCAATCCGGTGAAACGGCCGATACCCTGGCAGCAATGCGTTTGGCCAAAGAGATGGGGTACAAGGCAACCCTGACCATATGTAACGCCCCCGGATCCTCGCTGGTTCGCGAGTCCGACATGGCATATATGATGAAAGCCGGTGCCGAGATAGGTGTGGCTTCCACCAAGGCCTTTACCGTACAGTTGGCCGGTTTGTTGATGCTGACGGCGGCTTTAGGTCGTTACAACAGTATGAGTGTGGAAATGCAGGCGGCAATCGCCCAGAGTCTGCAGTCTATGCCGGCTAAAGTGGAGCTGGCTCTGGGGTTGGACGATGCCATTGCCGAGTTGGCAGAAGACTTTGCCGATAAGAGTCATGCCCTTTTCCTGGGACGTGGCGATCAATACCCCATAGCGATGGAAGGTGCGTTGAAGCTGAAGGAGATTTCCTATATTCATGCCGAAGCTTATGCATCCGGAGAGCTGAAACATGGACCATTGGCGCTGATCGATGCCGACATGCCTGTGATAGTGGTTGCACCCAATAATGAACTGCTTGAAAAGCTTAAGTCGAATGTGGAAGAAGTGCGTGCCCGTGGTGGCTTGATGTATGTGTTTGCCGATGTTGATGCTGAATTTGCATCCGATGACACCATGAAGGTAATTCCTGTGCCACATTGTGATGAGTTTATGGCACCGCTTATTTACACCATTCCGCTGCAGTTGCTGTCATACCATGTTGCCCTGATCAAAGGGACTGATGTGGATCAGCCAAGAAACTTGGCCAAGTCGGTTACTGTGGAGTAATTGGCCGGAATCAAGCTCAAGCCTGAAAGTGTTGCCACTAATCGCCTGAGTGTATGCTCAGGCGGTTAATTGTGTCAGCCGCTGCTGCTTTTTTGCTTCGTATCTTTTCCAGACTTTTTCGTGGAAGTAGAAAACAACAGTATTGATACTGGGTTCTACCAGGGCCACGGCACCACCGATAAGTACACTGCCGGTAAGCAGATAAGTGATGGTAAAGGCTACGCTGAAGTGCAGTATGGCAAAGGTCATTGTCTTAATCATGGCGGTTCTCCTCTCTCGATAATCTAATGATAATAATTCTCATTAATAATTAAAAGAGGGTTTAACAGATTAATTTGACCGTTTTTATCTATTAAAAAGGCCGCTTATGCGGCCTTTAATCGTCTAAGACTATCAGTAATGCCAAGGGAAGCTGGAAAAGTCCTGATCGCGTTTTTCAAGAAACGCGTCCCGGCCTTCCTGGGCCTCGGCTGTGCCATAGGCCAAACGGGTCGCTTCTCCGGCAAACAGTTGCTGGCCAACCAAACCATCATCAGGCAGGTTAAAGCCATATTTGAGCATGCGCATTGCGGTTGGGGACTTGGAATTGATCTCCTTGGCCCAGCGCAGAGCTTCGGTTTCAAGTTCTGCATGCGGAACCGAACGGTTAACCATGCCCATGGCAAAGGCTTCATCGGCACTGTAGTTAAAGCCACAGAAAAATATTTCTCTTGCCCGCTTCTGACCTATCATCTTCGCCAGATAAGCACTGCCATAGCCAGAATCAAAGCTGGCTACATCCGGGTCTGTCTGTTTGAAAACGGCATGTTCTTTCGATGCCAGTGTCAGATCGCACACCACGTGCAGGCTGTGACCGCCACCAACCGCCCAACCGGGAACAACGGCTATGACGACCTTGGGCATAAAGCGGATCAAGCGCTGCACTTCGAGAATATGCAGGCGGCCCATGCGAGCCAAATCGGCCTTGCCGGCTTCCTCACCTTCATATTTGTAGCCGTCCTTGCCGCGAATACGCTGATCGCCACCGGAGGAGAAGGAATATTGCCCTTTGGCCGATGGACCATTGCCCGTTAACAGCACACAACCTACATCAGACCATTGCCGGGCGTGATCCAGAGCTATGTAAAGTTCATCAACCGTCTTGGGACGAAAAGCGTTTAGGCAGTCGGGGCGGTTAATGGCAATTCGCACCGTACCTTGAGATTTGGCTCTGTGGTAAGTGATGTCTTCAAAAGCGAACCCGGCAACCTCTTCCCACAATTCAGGTTCAAAAGTATCGGAAACAAAAGATGTCATAACAAACAGCCCCTATATTGATAATGGCTCAAAGGCTAGGTGGATTGGCATGGGAGGTCAATGATTTCAGGTGCGGGTTTTGCGACCGTCGACAAAACCCGCGGCTTTACTCAGAGGTTATCGCAGATGAACAGCAGATTATCTTTGTTGAAAACAGGATGAGATATGACATTGCCGCGACAATACTCATCCTTGAAGTCCATCAGGGTATCTGGTGTGGTCAGTATGTTGTCCAGCTCTTGTAGCTCTGAAGCTGACAAACGCTCGGCAATATCTGCCTTGAGGCGGGCCTTTTTCTGATCGAGGCGAATGATCTGCGTGCCCGTCATGGCATCCAGCTTGCGTTCAATTTTCTTTACTAATGCTTCGGTTTGGGCAATGGGCTCATCGAGTTTATCCGTCTGAGTGACCAGGTAATAAAGCACTCCAGCCAATATTGCCAAAATAATCCAGCCTTTCATCATTTAGTCCAACTAAGGTTAATAACCCTTGTGTTACAAGGTATAATACGCCAGTTTTTATACAATAAGCAGTAAAAGGCTGTAAAGATGAGTGAAGAGTCGAGCAATAAGGATTATTCGAAAGCCAATCGAATCAAGATTCACCAGCCTGATGCGAGTAAAGCAGACCGCTTTAATCCTCGCAACCGAATTTACGTTCGTGCGGTTGATGGTCTATGGAGTACGTTAAGGCGGCGGATGGGATGGATAGCCATGCTGTTTTTTCTCATCTTGCCCTGGCTTCCATGGGGGGATAGGCAGGCAGTTTGGTTTAACCTGGCGGAGCAGAAGTTTCATGTATTCGGCCTGACTATCTGGCCTCAGGATCTGACGTTGCTGGCGGCCTTGTTTATGATTGCCGCCTTTGCACTGTTTTTTGTCACTACCTACCTGGGAAGGGTCTGGTGCGGGTACACCTGCCCGCAGACAGTGTGGACCTTCATCTTTATCTGGTTTGAAGAAAAGCTCGAAGGGGCACGCAACAAAAGGATGAAGTTGGATCAGATGCCCTGGAGTTTTGACAAACTCTGGCGCAAAACGGCCAAGCATACTGCCTGGTTGTTGATCTCCCTGCTGACGGCCATGACATTTGTGTCTTACTTTGTGCCCTCCAGAGAAGTATACCTAGAGGTGTTTACCTTACAGGCCAGTGGCGCCGTGTACTTCTGGGTCATTCTCTTCACTCTGGCAACCTATGGTAATGCCGGCTGGATGCGGGAAATCATGTGTATTCACATGTGCCCCTATGCACGTTTCCAGGCGGCCATGTTCGATAAGAACACTTATATTGTTGGCTATGACACCAAGCGTGGTGAAACTCGCGGCCCCCGTTCCCGCAAGGCTGATCCCAAAGCTCTGGAGCTGGGCGACTGTATCGATTGCGATCTCTGTGTTCAGGTCTGTCCGACAGGGATTGATATCCGTAATGGCCTGCAGTACGAATGTATCAACTGCGGCGCCTGTATCGATGCTTGCGACTCCACCATGGAACGTATGGGATATGCCAAAGGCCTTATCAGTTACACCACGGAAAACAAACTGGAAGGGATCAAGGAAAAAGTGCTGCGTCCCAAGCTGGTGGGCTATGGTGTTGTGCTTACCGCGATGATTTTGGTGTTTATCTACGCCAGTGCCAATATCGCCCCTGTACGCATCGATATCATTCGTGACCGGAATCAGCTCTATACCGAGAATACTCAGGGTATGACAGAGAATACCTTCACTTTGAAGATATTGAACAAAACAGAAACGGCCCACGAGTACCAGATGCACATTGATGGATTAAACAACTATAAGTGGTATGGCCCACAAACAGTGCAAATTGCGGCCGGTGAAGTATTGACGCTGCCAATCAGTGTGGCGGTCGACCCTGTGGAGCTGAAACGTCCTATTACCAAGATAGACTTTATTGTCACTACCGAAGTCGATGGTGAGGCGGTTGAAGCCAAACAGGAGTCCCGTTTCTTCGGGCCTTAAGCTTTAAGAAACGATTCAAGATAGATAGAAAGGGGCGCGAGCCCCTTTTTTCATCAAAAAATATCGCTTTTTTGGTCATTTGGTTGCTTTTATGAGCGAACGATAAATTAATCCTGTTTTTCTAAGATTTAGCCCTTGCACAAAAGTTTTGGCTCCCTATAATGCGCTCCCACTGACACGGCACAGCGGCAACGCGAAAGACGTGACAGGGTCGAAGAAAAACGGCTCTTGAGTCCTTTCAACGACAGGCGAAAAAAGATGGTAATTACCTCTTGACGCCGCAGCAGGAAAGCGTAGAATACGCAGCCCTGACCCGATGGCC
>NZ_JBICJO010000050.1:0-420 GCF_043103185.1 Shewanella sp. YQ_9 | reverse complement strand
TCATGGCTCAGATTGAACGCTGGCGGCAGGCCTAACACATGCAAGTCGAGCGGTAACATTTCAAAAGCTTGCTTTTGAAGATGACGAGCGGCGGACGGGTGAGTAATGCCTGGGAATTTGCCCATTTGTGGGGGATAACAGTTGGAAACGACTGCTAATACCGCATACGCCCTACGGGGGAAAGCAGGGGACCTTCGGGCCTTGCGCTGATGGATAAGCCCAGGTGGGATTAGCTAGTAGGTGAGGTAAAGGCTCACCTAGGCGACGATCCCTAGCTGGTCTGAGAGGATGATCAGCCACACTGGGACTGAGACACGGCCCAGACTCCTACGGGAGGCAGCAGTGGGGAATATTGCACAATGGGGGAAACCCTGATGCAGCCATGCCGCGTGTGTGAAGAAGGCCTTCGGGTTGTAAAGC
>NZ_JBICJO010000004.1:0-116219 GCF_043103185.1 Shewanella sp. YQ_9 | reverse complement strand
GTCAATGTATCCCGAATCCATAATGATAGTGTTGGAATTCCAACTATAGGATACGGTTTCAATTTAAAGGCTCATACGGCAAAGCAAATCCGCTCTGCATTAACTCATTCTTTTGGGGGGACTCTTTCTGCAGATCAAGAGCAAGGTATTCAGATTTTAGAAGCATGGCGGAATCGTACTGCATATAACGGCACTACTTTTACTGATGCGGATATTATTGCTCTAGCCGAAGGTACAGGTGGTTTGGCTGCACACCAAGCTTTGATTCAAAGTATTGCTTTAACAGAAGCGCAATCGACAATCCTATTGCACGCATATTTGGATGGTTCAGCTGGCCTGCCTGCAGTTGATGGCGCTTTCGGTTTAGGTAATGCTGATTCTGTAGGTCAATCTACTGAGCGTTTAGCGCTGCTTGATTTGCGCTATGCTGGCCTTCTAGGTGACGGTATTAAAGATGCCATTGCGGGTAAAAATCAAGCTGCAGAGTCGCCTAGAGCAGCTGCTTGGTTTGAAGCTAGATACCACCATGGCAATACAGGGGGGGCATTGCAGACTCGTCGCGCTATGGATGGCAGGTTAATTGGTCTGGTACAGGAGGGCCTCAATGCAAAAGATGAATTACAGGAAACTTTGGTTGCAGTTTCTTATTTATATAAGTATCACTTTGATCTGATAAAACAACGTGATGGAAGAGATAATTTCGAAGCGGCGATTGCATCAGAGAAGGCTTTGATAGAGGCTACTTATACACAAGGTAATGTGGTGGACTTTATACAAACTACTAACCAGTATGGGAATATTGATTTAGCACCTCAACAAAGTGGAATAGACCGTAATTTATTAAATGATTTGATGGTTGGTGATGATAGAGGGAATAAAATTGAAGGTGGTGATGGACATGACTATCTTTATGGTGAAGCTGGCGCAGATAAACTTTACGGTGGTGACGGCAACGACATCCTCGATGGCGGTACCGGTGTCGATACCATGTCCGGCGGCACAGGCAACGATACATACTATGTTGACTCGCTTCTAGATGTAATCGTTGAAAATGCAGGTGAAGGTGATTCAGATACCCTTATATCCTCGGTAGATTATGCCGTAGCAGATGGGCAATATAAAAACATTGAGCGCTTTGCTTTAGATACGCGTAATGGTGGCAGTGGTGAACGCTTGGGTGGGAACGAGTTTGATAATATTCTTGTCGGTAATCAGCTTGATAATATCATTTTAGGTGGTAACGGGTCTGATACCTTATATGGTGGCAAAGGCAACGATCATCTAGAGTCTGGCGAAGAAGATGTTTACGGTGAAGGCAAACTAAATCTGCTTCAAGGAGGAGAAGGAAATGATACCCTGATAGGTGGCCATGGCGTTGATCTGCTCTATGGTGGAACAGGAGATGATAGCTTATTTATCGATAAAGGCGGACTTTATGCTTCCAGCCCTGTCGATCCAAATTATCAAAAGCTTGGCACCGAGTTGATGAATGGCGGTGAGGGCTTCGATACCTATTATGTAGGTACTGCTTCTAATTATGCCATCATTGAAGACTCTGATGGTCAAGGCGAAATATATGTCAAAGCAGATGGGGTTGGAGATAAAACTTACAAGTTGACAGGCGGTACTTTCTGGGGAAAACAAACTATTACAGAAACTGGCCTAGAAGCTGACGGATATACACTTATACACTCTGACGGCACCGAAAGCCAAATCACGGTTGCTTATGAATCTGATGGCAGTCAAACATTAATAGCTTTTGGATTTAATATTCCTAATTTCTATAATGGAATGCTAGGAATAAAGCTTGAGGGTGGTCGTGTCGATTCTGGTAATAACACCGTGGATGATGTCCTTAAAAAACTAACTTTTGATGACCAATTCACTCCCGAAGAAGTAGATAAAATAAGAAATGCAATTAGAGATGTCTACGATAATTCTGCAATAGCTCGAAAGATGCTTAAGGAATTTGCTGTTATTGGTAATAAGGATATCAATATCAAATTTTCCGAGAACGGCTTTAGTTCAACATTAAATGGTCGAGACCCTTCTTCTGACAATATTAGTAATGGCGTTAGCGTAGCTGGCGTGTTTATTGATCTAAATTGGCTTCAAAATAATAGTTATATTAGTACCAATGGTGTAGCTGTAGAAGATACTCTAGAGGCTGCTCTTATTCATGAGTTAGTACATTTAATGAAGGGAACTTCCGATACCAGCTCTCCTGGTGAGAAAGGAGAAACTGTAGAGTTCGCTAACTCCATTTATCGCGAAATGGGTATAGCAGAGCAAGCGTCCTATGCTGCTTATGATTCAACCGGCAACACTCATGCTATTGGCTATGAATACACACAAGGTCAAACAATCGACCGGGCATTCACTTTACTGTCTGAAAATCCAAATATGGATGATCTTGATACCACCGAAGGGGGTATATTAAAAGACCTCATTATCGGCAATGAGCGTGATAATGTAATTAACGGTGGTGATGGCAGTGACTATTTATATGGCGGCGATGGCAATGATACCCTTAAAGGCGATAAAGGGTGGGTGGGACGTATTGACCCTGTAATAGAAAGTAATGATGTCCTGTTTGGCGAGGGTGGCGATGACACTCTTGAAGGCGGAGAAGGCAATGATATTCTCTATGGTGGTACGGGCAATGACAAGGTTCTTGGAGGAAGAGGTAATGACCAACTCATAGGCGGTAAGGGTAATGACCTGCTTGATGGGGACGTAGGTTATAACAAATATATTTTCTCTAAAGGTGATGGGCAAGACACCATTGGTGCCAGCAGATATCGAAGTTCCAGCGATGAATTAGTTTTTACAAGTGAAATTAACCCTACAGACGTTGTATTCGCTCGTGAAGGCATTGACTTAGTCTTTCGCTTCATAGATACCGACGACCAAATCACCATAAGAGGCCATTTCGAAACTTCAGGTGGTTGGGGTTCATTTGTTCAAGCCACCTTTGCAAATGGAGTGGTGTGGACATCTGAATATATTAACTCATCGTTATTACAGGGAACTGAAGGTGACGATAATATCGTTGGTTACGTTGGAGATGATGTAATTAGTGGTCAGGAAGGAAATGATATTATTGAAGGCCAAGAAGGACATGACACTATATCAGGCGGATCCGGTGATGACATCCTTAAAGGTCAAGGCGGCGATGATAGATTAGATGGTGGTATCGGTAATGATACGTTAGATGGTGGTTATGGCAACGATATTATTACCGGAGGTAAAGGTGATGATATCATTGAAGCTGGTGATGGCATAAATACCATTCATTTTGCTCGCGGAGATGGGCAAGATATAATTTCATATGAGTCAGAATTTAATAATTCTAGCAGGTCAAATCACCTAGTGTTTGCTGATGACATTTCAATTAATGATGTAAAGCTGTCAAGAAATGATGATGATCTGTTGATTGAAATCGTCAATTCGAATGATCAGATAACTGTCGAAAATTATTTCAGAACAATCGAACTTGATTATGGTTCTGTATTAGATGATATAGCCTTCTCCGACGGAACTATTCTTATCAGTACTGATATTCAGTTATTAGTACTCCAAGGCACAGATGGCGACGATAAGTGGCTGGTTGGCAATGAGTTAAATGATGTCATTGATGGTGGATTGGGGGATGATGTCATTGATGGATCATTTGGTCGTGATACATTAACAGGTGGAAAAGGTAATGATGTCGTAGATGGAAGCTTCGGTAACGATACTTATATTTTTTCTTTAGGTGATGGACAAGATGTCTTTAAGGACTCTGTTTATTATTCGGTGTTCGAATTAACGAGTAAATATTCTAGTTTAGAAGATCGAATCAACTTTACCGATATAAATTCTTTCGATGTACATGCAAAACAAGTCGGTGATGACTTGATTTTGACTTTTAATGAATCTAATGACCAGATTACTATTGAAGACCAATTTAGTCGTAGCTATTCAACTACAACTTATATCGAAGAACATGGGATTGAGTATTTTACCTTTTCCGATGGTGTAGAATGGAATATAGATGACCTCATTGTTCATTCATTAAGCGGAACTGAAGCTGATGATACGATTTATGGTTTCAACCGTGCTGACACTGTGAATGCTGGTTTAGGTAATGATATTGTTTATGGTGAATCCGGAGAAGATGTTATCCATGGTGGAGCGGGGAATGATTCCCTATACGGTGGTGATGACAATGATCAAATCTTTGGAGATTCAGGACATGACTCTATACATGGTGGACTTGGTGACGATCAACTATACGGTGGTGAAGGAAACGACACGATAAAAGGTGGCTATGGTCATGATATGCTCGATGGTGGTGCCGGTGATGATACCTTGATTTCCTTCGACGATATTTATGATACAAGTGGTAAGACCCTTATCGGTGGTACCGGGAATGATACAATTTACGGCTCATTTGGTAATGACACCTATCATTTTAATCTTGGGGATGGACAAGACCACATCATCGCCACCAGAAAAGAACAAGCTTATTCTAACTTTGCAGCCACTAACGATACCTTGATTTTCGGTGAAGGGATATCTGTGGAAGATTTAAGTTTTGAGCGACACGGTGAAGACATGGTAATTCAAGTCGGTAATGGTGGCGATAGCATTACTGTCGAGAATTGGTTCTTATCATATACCGATCACTTCTTGGTTAATAACTTCCAATTCAGTGATGGTACAAGCCTAACTGTCGCTGACATTAACAAGCTTGTGGTTCAATTAGGTACGAACGTAGGTGAACAAATCGTTGGTTCAGAAAATGACGATCGTATCTCGGGACTGGGTGGAGACGACCAACTTTTTGGTTTGGGCGGTAACGACACGATCAATGGGGGAGAAGGCTCCGACTACATAGATGGTGGCTCGGGCAACGATAATCTAGTTGGTGGCGTTGGTAACGATACGTTACGTGGCAACAGCGGTGATGACACATTAGTCGGTGGTTTGGGTGATGACGGTTACCTTATATATGCAGGTGATGGTCACGACACATTGGATGTGGGTGACGGTGGTGTAGATAATCTATTTCTTCAAGATATCAATTTTGCAGAATTGACTTTTAGCCAAGACGGTGACGATCTTTTAATACTCATTGGTGATGGTGTGAGTCAATCAATTCGAGTGCTAAATCATTTTGTTGGTGGCGAATTTGCCCTTGATCACCTAAAAAGCGCTGATGGCAGATGGCTAAGCACAATTGATATCAATGACCTAATGAATGTTGACCCAGACCCGACGCCAGACCCAGATCCGACACCAGACCCAGATCCGACACCAGACCCTGACCCGACACCAGACCCTGACCCGACACCAGACCCTGACCCGACACCAAATGTTGGCGGTGATGATGTCATTGTTGGCACAGACAATGGCGATATCATATTTGGTGGTGTTGGTAATGACAAGTTGACTGGAGGTAAAGGTGATGACGTGTTATTTGGTGGAGCAGGCAATGATGTCTTTTGGTTCGCTAAAGGGGACGGCCAGGATGTTATTGAAATTAGCACCGGTGTAAATGTTATTGAGTTTGCAGAAGACATTTCATGGCAAGATGTCGCACAAAACTTGTCTAAGTATGGCGATGATCTAATCTTAAAAATTGCCGGTGGCCCAGATCAAGTAACGATTTCTGATTTCTTTATTTATGGTGCGAATGTACTTAGCGATTTTAAATTTTCGGATGGAAGTAATTTAAGTCCTGCGCAAATTTTTGGCGCTTTTGGATTACCCGTCCCGAATGCAAAACCATCAACTAGTACAGAGACCATTTTTGGTGATTTAGACGACAATACTATCAATGGTACTGATGGTAATGACGTATTAAATGGACAGAATGGGAATGACACATTAGTAGGTGGTCTAGGTAACGACATCTTAATCGGTGGCTTGGGTAATGATACTTTCGTGTTAAGCAAAGGTGATGGACAGGATGTTGTGAATGCATCCGGAGGCGGCACTGATACCATTTTATTCAAGTCAGGCATTAGCTTTAATGACATAGCGTCTTCATTGATGAGAATGGGAGATGATTTGATACTTGGTAGTGGCGATAGCCAGGTTACTATTTCCAATTTCTTTTTAGGTGGAGACTACGCAGTTGATAATTTCGTATTCGAATCGGGTGGAAAGCTAAACGCGGCACAGATCTTTGGTGCTTATGGCTTAACGCTTCCTGATGTAGAAGAGTCTGATCAAAGCTTGAAATTGCCCGATCAACGAGCCTTCGCTCAAGTCATTAAGGGCAATGGAAGTAATCAAGGCCTTTTCGGTTCATCTGATGATGAATTGTTGTTAGGCGAAGGTGGTGATGATGTTCTCTCGGGAGGAGCTGGGAATGATACACTTATCGGCGGAAGTGGTAATGATAATTACTTATTTACATTAGGTGATGGTCAAGATGTGATTATAAACCAACACTCTGATACCGAAAGCGTTGATATATTGTCTTTTGGTACAGAAATCACCAGTTCACAGGTTAGCGTCTCTCGTCTAAATGATAACTTAGTTCTTCATATCGATGGAACTGATGACCAAGTTACAGTACAGGACTACTTTGTGAGTAACGGTGACAATATTCACAGTTTAGACTCCATAGTTTTTGCAGACGGCAATACCTGGAGCGTAGATGATGTATCACAAATGGTATCTCTCTCAAAGACCCTTAGTTCCGAAGTAAATGGTGTTTCCGAGGCTGCATCTCTCGATCAATCATTCAATTTGCTAGTTCAGTCTTATGCTGCATTTGATGGTGAAGCTGATTCTGACTTGAGTAATATTAAGGGGGATCACATGAACGTGTTACCTATAGTTGAACGCTACTAAAATTTAACATAGCTCTATAGACAAAAAGCCGTGCTGTTTTTCTCAGTACGGCTTTTTAATTTTTAATAGTGAAATTTAGCTCCTAGGACCACAATGGTTGTTGGTCGCGATTCAGCATAAATGATTTTTATGAGTTTTGGCGTCACTTTTTCTTGATATTTGTAACTCTGAATGCCTTATTGCATGCAAGTTTTCCGTTGGCCGACTTAACCTAAATAAGTAGTTGCCTGAACCATTATTACTTCTATAGGCAGACTCATGAATAAACTCAGGGTACTGATTCTTGAGGATCATCCGTTTCAACGCACTGTGCTGGAGCATAATCTCAAGTCGTTGGCCTGTGTGGATGTTGTTAGTTTCGGCAGTGCAACTGCAGCCTTCTCTTGGTTAACTCAGAATCGCGAAGTCGACATAGTCATCTGCGACCTGATGATGGCCGGAACCGATGGACTGTCATTTCTGCGTCAGGCAAGGACTAGGTTTAAAATTCGTGCCGTAGCGCTCTATAGCGATGTGGACAGAGAGTTGCGCCGGGCAGTATCGCAGATGGTCAAACTGTTGGGGTTTCAATATATGGGAGACTTGGCCAAGTCTCCCACAATTGAAAACCTGAGCTCAATGATTTGCCGTTATCGCGAGTTGAACGAACCTCGTCAGCAAACGCTTGAGCCTGAAAGACAAACCGACTGGGTATCTTTGAATTTCAAAGACTTCAAGGATGCAGTTATGGATCAGCAGTTTGTCGGCTTTTACCAGCCCAAGTTCCACGTATCTGATTTGCAGATTGAAGGCGCCGAAGTCTTGGCGCGCTGGAATCATCCCGTATTTGGTCTCTTGAGTCCGGCACTGTTTATTGAGCCTTTGATCCGCTATGGGCTGCTGGATGAAATGTTTCTGCAGCTATTCCGCCAGGGGATAAGGCTGCAAAAGCAATTGCTGGAACAAGATTATCGCTTGTCGCTGGCCTATAACCTGGATATTTCTCAACTGAACTCCACTGAGCTGGTATATCAGATCTCCAAGTTGATCCGTGACTACAAGTTGCCACCGAAATTGGTCACCATAGAGATCACCGAGTCCGGGCTTATCTCGGCACCGGCCCTCAATATGGAAAACCTGATCCGTTTACGCATGTTGGGTTGTGAACTGGCCATTGACGACTTTGGTGCAGCTTATTCTTCTATGGCTCGTCTGTGTGAGCTGCCTTTTTCACAAATGAAACTGGATGCCTGTTTTGTGGCTGGCCTGGATACAGAGCCCAGATGCAAGGCGGCGATTTCCAGTGTAATTGCATTATCTGACTCGCTCGACATGCAACTGGTGGTTGAAGGTATTGAGACCGAGGCACAGCTCAGATTGTTGCAAAATCTTGGCTGCAACCTGGGGCAGGGATTCTACTTTTCCAAGCCTTTGAGTGAAGCCGATTTTCGTAAGCGCTATTTAGATTCCCAAACCCTAAGCATTTCTGGTTGAACTGATCGCCGCAATAAGCTGTTTACGCTGCACCTTGAGTCCATCTGCAACCTCTTGCGGCCAGGGATAATAGTGCCTCGGGCGTTTAAAGCGGGCCAGCTTGTCTGCCAGGAAGGCGGTCAACTCGGCTTCGCTCGGTACTTCTATGCCTCGATAACGCAAAATGGCGGCCGGCAGTAAACCAAACTCGGGGTTATCTTCACCAAAGACGATGGCATCCAGGATGGCAGGGTGCCGTTTCAGCGCCGCTTCCACCTCTTCCGGTTGAATATTCTCGCCGCCGCAGATAAACATATTGTCGACCCGCCCCTGAATATGCAGTAGCCCATCCTGGCTCCAAAAGCCTTTGTCCTTGGTGCAGAACCAACCGCCTTGGGTCTCTTTAACTATGCTGCCATCCGGCTGCAGGTAACCCATGAACAGGGTCTCACCCCTGACCCAGATAACTCCTTGTTCTATTTTGAGTTCGCGCCCGGGTAACAGGCGGCCACTGCTGCCATCGCTGCGGGCCATTCCCGTGGTGATCTGCGAGCCCATCTCTGTCATGCCGTAACTGGTAAAGGCTTTCACCTTCAAGGGAGATAGCCTGTCCAGCAGGCCTTGGCCTATGGCGCCGCCGCCAAGTAGCAGGCACTTCACTCCCATAAGGCTTTCGGGGCTGTCGTCCAACAGGCGTTGTAACTGGGTGGCCACCAATGAGAGATGAGTGATGGCATCACGCTTTAACTGCGCCGCCATAGTCAGCTTATTGTCCGGCAGCACCACGGCCGCCGCAGCCAGGGCGCAGCGATTGAGGATTGCCAGACCACCGATATGGAACAGCGGCAACGAGAGTAACCAGGCATCACCACTCGTCAAAGGGATCAACTGCCGACTGCCATTGGCGTTGGCGATATGGTTACTAAGGCAGTGGATTGCGGCCTTGGGGCTGCCACAGGAGCCCGAGGTAAGAATGATATTGAGCGGCGTATCGGCCGAGACAGTGGCTATCTCGGTAGAGGGACTGTTCAAATCTAAGCGGGTCGAATCTAAGGTGGCAAAATCCGCCTGCACTCGGGTGATATCCCGCGTTTGCCAAAGCTCATTCCGGGCGTTATCCGGACACCAGATAAAGCGAATATGTAAACGCTCAAGCAGCTCCTGAAGCTGACTATCCGGAAACTTGGGTGACAGCGGGCAAAAGAGCAGCCCCAGATCCAAACAAGCCCAATACAGCAACATCAGCTCGCGGCAGTTGGCGGCCACACAAGCCAGTTTATCCCCGCGCTGCAACCCCAAGGCTCGAAGCTTAGCGCCGAGCGCCAACACCTGCCGGCTTACTGCCTGATAACTATGACAGAAGCCACCCTCTACCAAGGCGATGGCATCCGGAGTCTGTTGGCCACTGAGGTGAAGGGGCGAGTAGGTCATGCGCTTTCCTGTTAATGAAATTGGAGGTTGCAGAGGCGGCGGTTACAGACAGGGCCACTGACCCAAGAGTTCCAGCTCGGCAAAGTCCAGACAGGGTTTGCGCCCTTGGCCGACAATAATATCGCGTCCGAAAGGCGCCAGAGTATCCAGTCCGGGGGCTTCGTTGGGGGTCAAGAGGGCACTGACCGCCTCCAGATCGGCAATTCCCAAAGAAGATTCCAGGCTGGAACTCAATAGGGCGCGCACGCCGGCCGCTTCGGCCTGTTCGATCAGGGTTTGCAGTCTGGTTAAGCTGCCGAGCAACATGGGTTTAAGCACCAGCGCCGTGAGACCGCTCGCGAAGTCATTGCAGTCAGGTACAAACTCACTTTGCAGCAGACTTTCATCCAGGGCATAGCGGATCCCTGTGGCCTTGAATAGGGCCGGGTTATCGTCGGCGCGGCGGCAGGGTTCCTCAATATATTCAATGCTGGCCTTGGGCAGACAAGCGCAAAAATCCACTGCTTGCTGATACTCAAAGCCCTGATTGGCATCCAGCCTGAGTTTAAGATGAGGTTTGGCGGCCAATACACCATGGATCAGTCTGAGCTCTTGCTCCATGCTGGTCTGGGCGACCTTGATCTTGGCTCTGAGAACCGTATCGGGAAGCGCCGCCAGCCTTTGTTGCAGTAGCGCCAGTGGCTCTTCTTCCCTGTGATAGATGAGCGGGATGGTTTCAAAGGCCGGCCAGCGCTGTGGCAGTTGTCCTTTGAGTTTGGTATCGAGCAGACTTAGCCCCCAGGCGAGCGAGGGATACTGACAGGCATCGGCCGCCTGACTCAACTCCAGCTCTTTGGCTGCCAGTGCTTGCATCAGCGCCAAGGCTGCTTCTGTCACCTCCGCCAGCGATTCACGGCTGAAACCCAGCAGTGGCTCGCCGTTGGCATCCAGGCCGCTCAAGGGGGCGACTTCCACAAAATGCTCTTCATTGCCGCAACTGGCCTTGATAACCAGCCCGGCTCTCTGTTCGATTCTTTGCTTGCCCACAGGTAGTGAGGTTTCCAGCGGTAGCCTATAGCGGGCCAGTGACAGTGAGTCTGGATGCATCATTCACCCCTTGAAATCGCGTTCAGGGCGCCTTTGAGCGCCGTGGCAAAAGCGCCGGGTTGGGCCTGATGGCTATTATGGCCCGCATCGGCAATGGTATGCAGCTTGAATCCGGCTTGTGGCTGCCAAGCCTTGGCGAGAGCGCTAAACTTGGCATCCTGCTCCCCTAGGTAGTAGTGGCTTGGGCAGGCAAGCTTGGCCGGCACCTGGCGCAGATCCTGTTGCAGTGCCAGTGAGGTGGCCTGGTAACAGTTGATTAGGCCAAGCGGCTGCTGATGGCGGCGTTTTTCGATTAAACGTTCACGCTCGGCGCTTGATAGGTCGGCAAATACCGCTTGCTGATACCAGAGGGCCAGCACTTGTTCAATCGGCATAGTGTTAAAACGTTCGGCCCACAGCTTATCGGCCATCGCCCTCTGGTGACGTTCATCATGGGATAACAGGCCCGGGTGACAGGACTCAAGATGCAGGCTCAGCAGCGCCTCGGGCCAGGTTTGAGCCAGATGCAGCGCGATACGGCCACCAAGCGAGTATCCCAATAAGTGAAAGCGTGGGATGCCTGCCTTGAGCAGTGTATGGCGCAGCAAGGCAACACAGTCACTGAAGCCTGGGCTCGCTATCGAGATATCACCGCTGCGGCCATGGCCCGGGAGATCGACCGCAATACAGTAGTAGTCCTGACTCAGGTGCGGCAGCAACTCGCGCCAATCATAGCTGCTGCCGAGAAAACCGTGCAGCAGCACCAAAGGCGGCTGGGTTGCTGAACCCTGAGTCGTTGTGGCTAACATCAGCTTTGTTTTACCCATTGGCCTATGCTGGCTATCTGGTCGCTGGCCTGGGTTTGGCTGATGCAAACTTCAATAACCGAGGCGCCGTTATAGTTGAGCGCTTCACTGTAGGCATCCATAAAGCCCTGGAAGTCTTCCACCCTATTGTAGGGCAGGCCAAACATGGCCGCGCCATAACCAAACTCCAGCCCGTGGCTTAATCTATAATAGTGAGCCCTTACTTGCTCATCCGGTACCGGCAGGATATTGAAGATATTGCCGCCATCATTGTTGAGTATCACTATCACCAATGGCCCCTGAGCCTGGCGTGCCAGTGCCAGAGAGTTGAGGTCGTGCAGCGCCGATAGATCGCCGAGTACCAAGGTGGTGGCCTGGCCCTTGTGGTTGGCGACGCCACAGGCACTGGCCAGCAGGCCATCTATCCCTGAAGCACCGCGGTTGGTATAGGTGATGGCGGCGCAGCAACTGATGGGCGCGAACATATCATAAAGTCGCACCGGCAAACTGTTACCGATAAAAAGCTGCTGCTCGCCGGTTCGGATTGCCGCTATGGCCCTGATCACCTGGGCCTCACCGAACTCGCCGTTATCGATTTGGCGTACAAAGAGCTCATTGAGCGCCTCATTCTGGGCGGTGAGCTCCAGTGCCCAATTGGCGGAGGACGAGCGTGGCCACTCAAGCGCGGCTATCTGCTGTAGCTCTGCCAGCCAGATCTGCTTGGGTTTATGGCTGGGATCCAGGCGCATCTGCTGCGGCAATACTTGCCAATATTGGTGCCAGTTCTGCTGTTCAAGATAACTTATCAAGCGTTTCGACAGCAGGCGTCCACCAAACACCAGTGCCCGGTCGGCCTGTTGCAGCAGGGCTCGGCCCTTGGGGTTGAGCAGCAGTTGGTCGACATTGCCTATCGCGGCAGGATGTTGACGCAGCTGAGACTGGGCATCTGTCAGCAGCGGCCAACCGAGTTTGCTGGCCAGTTCGACCAACTTTTGTGGATTATCGGCACTATCCAGGGTGCCGGCAATGATAACACCCTTGCCGTGAACAAAACGCGCCATGGTATCCCAACTGGGGACTTGTCCCATGCCTACAGCTGCATATTGGTTATAGGGTGTGCTTGCCTGTTGCCAGCTCGCCAAAGGTTGCAGGTAGTGCTCTATGGCCTGGCTTCTGGGGGCATCCAGGCTGCTTGGGTACAGCGGCTCACGATACATACAATTGATGTGGACCGGCATGCTTTGGTTGGCCACGGCTTCATCAATCTGAGTCAGCAGTGCCTGAGGGGCTATGGCCAGATCCGGTGTCGGCAGGTTCAACTGCTTGGCATATTGGCCGAAAATCGCCGGTTGGAGTATGGCTTGGTTGGCGCCGCAAGCTATCAGCTCAGGCGGTCTGTCGCCGGAAAGCACGACCAAGGGGACTTGAGTCAACCAGGCCTCAACGATGGCCGGATACAGGTTGGCAACGGCCGTACCCGAGGTGGTGATAATGGCCACCGGAGCCCGACTGGCCTTGGCGAGCCCGAGCGCCATAAAGCCCAGTCCACGCTCATCGAAGTGCAGGTGTTGTTTTAGTTTGTCCTGGCGGGCGGCTGCCAGCGTCAGGGGCGTGGAGCGCGAGCCCGGCGCCATGCACACATGCTGAGCCCCAAGGCGTGCCAGTTCTTCAAGTATGAGGGAACCCCAAAGGAGATTGAGTTCGGCGTGAGAATTGATTTGCATAAACAGCTTACCCAGTATCGAATGCTCATTAGTGTACCGCTTTTGGCAGCGCTATTGTATGAACTCTTGGGCAAATCTGTCTGTATACCTCAAGGCCAAAGATCGGCTGAGATCGGGTTCAGATTGATGTGGCAAGCCTACAGCAAGGTTCCGCTCACCAAACGCAGCTGTGAGCGAATCCATTCCAGATCCGGGTCTTGCTGGCCGCTGGGGCTGAGCAGTGTCAGAGTCAGTGGCTCAGTGACATTGAACAGCCGGGTGGTTTCCATTTCCGACAGTTTGCAAAGGTGTAGCAGGGGTTCTTCGCCCAGCAGATCGAATACCGCCTTATAGGGCACCAAAGCCACTGCCTGTGAGGCTTCCAGATAGGCACTCAGGGAGGAAATGCCGGTGATGGTCATCTCGACATTCAAATCCAGATTGTTGATCCGGCAGTAGTCTTCAAATGGGCTCAGGCTGTTGGGACCAAGGCCCAGATCTGTATTGATATAGGGATACTCGGCTATGGTTTCCAGTGTCAGTTCACGGGACAACAGCGGATGATTCTTGTTGCAGATAAGGTAAAGGCTATCCAGCTTTCTCAAGGCTTCTATCTGTAACTTATTGCCGATTGCCAGTAAATCCTGCGGGTAATGGCAACTGCAAAGCCCGGCACTGATGTTGCCGTCTATTATTCCTTGCAATGAGTTGCAGCCCCAGGAGTTCAAATTGATATGCAACTGCTTGTTCTGTTGTTTAATGGCCTGCATCAAGGCTTTTGGGTAGGCGTAGGATATCAGCCCGGGGGTGACCAGCTCGAAGTTTTTGTTTCCAGCCAAGGTTGGGTTTCCAAGATGATTGAAGCCCTTGGCACAGTCGACTATTTCTTTGGCAATAGGGTAAACCTTGGCTGCAAATTCATTTGGAATAAGGCCATACTTCTTTCTTAAAAATAGCTCGTTACCAAAAATAGATCTGGCAGTTTTTAAACAACGGCTTATTTTTGGTGCGGGTACATTTAGAATTTTGGAAACATGTGTTGCAGACTTGTTCTCATATAAGCTAACAAGAATGGAAAGACTAAGAATATCCAGTTTTTCAAAGTCAATATGGTTCATCTGCAATACTCCTTTAGTGGTACCCTCGATATCTATATTAACCAGTTTTTTCAGAAAAAATAATTTTATTCGAAGCTATTTTTGATTCTGTATTCTAGATCACTAAATGCTGGGTTTTAGGTTAATCAAAGGTTGTATGTGAGAGGGATTCTCATTACGCCTGCATATTTCAAATAGTGAAATAGTGTATTTTCAAATATCGTTTTATCTAAATTTAATTTCTTATTTTTAGCAGTTTGTTTTCTAGAAAATGGCAATGTAGTCAGTGTCTTATGTTTTGTTTTTTCAGTCTTTCTCCGGATGGTTATTTGATGATGATCAAAATTTATATTGCTGTAGATAGTAATAATTCAACTGCGCAATAAGCGCATTAAAAACTAAAAATGATGTTTGGAGGGTTATATGGATACTTCAGTTATTCTAAGTTATGCCTTTATCTACTTCGTGCTTTTTATTGCAGTACCATTCGTGCTGGTGGTATTTGTGATGACATGTATCAAGTTCTTTAAGTCAGACGAAAAAAACGCCGAAGCGATAAAGCTCAAGAATCGGTTCTTTGACAAACAGAGTTTAGACTTTTTTAAATCTCTGAAGTCTTTAACCAATGGTCGATACGAAGTTTGCAGCAATGTAGCTTTGGAGTCAGTGGTTGATATTGACCCACATGCGCCTGCAAGTCACTCACGTCTGGACTATGTATTGATAGATCAGAATTCTTCAGAAATAAAAATGGTAATTTCAGATTTCAGTGATGCTGAAAGTGCCAATTCAAAGAGCCTACTCGAAAAACTCAACGTTCGCCTCATCGATATGAAACGCTCCAATCCCCTGGATGCACAGCATCTTGAGCAGATGTTGACGGCTTAGGCTGCAATAACGGGTGGCGGTGCTGCGCTGCCACCCTTGAGTCCCTGTTAGATCCAATTGAAAGTGAGGACCCGAGATGTCCAGTATTCGATGGCGTGCAATATTAGGCGCGGCCTCTTTGACTTGTTTGTTGGGAGTGAGCGGCGTTGTCTATGCCGAGACCGCGTTGAAAATTAACAGTGATCCCTGTGTGAAGTGCCACAAACGCAATGGCTTAATGCAGGGACACCATGGCCAGGATCAGCTCAATATGAGTTGCAGTACCTGTCATGGCGAAAAAGGAAACCATCCAAGAAAGCCCAATGATTTAAGGGTATTTACTCCTCAGGAAGGGATTGCACCTGCGACCCAGAATGCCACCTGTCTCAAGTGTCACCAGCCGCAGAAATTGGCTGAAAAAGAGTGGACCCACAATGTTCACGCCGACAAGTTGAGCTGCGCCGCCTGCCACAAGCTGCACCCGTTGGACGATCCAATGAAACAAGCAACAGGCAAACAGCACAGTAAGTTGTGCCGCGACTGTCATACGGCCAACTAAGGGGTAAGAGTAATGGAAAATTCCAGAAGACGTTTTTTAAAAGGGGGCTGTGCCCTGATGGCCGGTGCCTCTCTCTATCCATTGAGTGGCAATGAAGCGGTTGCCAGTGCCGATCATGACTCGGGGATCAATTATGCCCTGCTCCATGATGAAACCAAGTGTATTGGTTGTAACGCCTGTAGTGACGCCTGTCGGGAAGTCAACCAGGTACCTGAAGGGGTTTCCCGGTTGGAGATTATTCGCACCGGCCCTTACGGCGAATACCCGAACCAGTTTTATCACTTTAGCCGTAAGTCTTGTCAGCACTGTGAAGACGCGCCTTGTGTCAACGTCTGCCCAACAGGTGCGGCGTTCAAGGACAAGAAAACCGGCATAGTGACGGTCGACGCCTGGAAGTGTGTCGGTTGTCAGTACTGTATCGCGGCTTGCCCCTATCAGGTGCGCTTTATCAACCCTGTTACCAAAGCGGCCGACAAATGCGACTTCTGCCGTGAGACTCAACTCAAGCAGGGTAAACAGCCGGCCTGTGTGGAAGCCTGCCCAACCAAAGCCTTGGTATTCGGTAACCTGAAAGATCCGAGTTCAGAAGTGGTGCAGATGATTCGGGCCAACCCAACCCAGAGATCCAAGGTCGATCTCGGCACCCGGCCCAAGCTGTTCAAGATTGTGGCCAAACAGGGGGAGATTAAGCTATGAGTCCTTTTCATTTTGATACTTTGGTTTGGCACTGGCCCATTGCGTTTTATCTGTTCTTCGCCGGGGTTTCGGCGGGCGCCATGTTCTTTGCCGTGCTGTTGAAAAACCTTTGTTTGAAGCAGGATGCCTGGCGTTCCGGCTTTGTCCAGGCAGCTTGTTTGGTGGCGCCGCTCACTGTGATGGCGGGCTTGGGGATCTTGGTAATCGACCTGACCAAGCCGTTCCATTTCTGGAAGATTCTGGTGTTCTATAACCCCACTTCAGTGATGTCCATTGGGGTGATGATCCTCATGGTTTACATGGTGTTCATGTTTGCCTGGATTGCCATGGTATTCCGTCAACCGATAGATGACTGGTGTGAGCAACGTTTCCCCGTGGTGCTTAAAGTGACAGGCTTTTTGGCCAAGCATGAGCCCAGTTTGACAGGTCTGTTGCTGATCTTCTCCCTGGCACTGGGGGCTTATACCGGCTTCCTGCTGTCGGCTCTGCCCGGTTACCCCATGCTGAAGAACCCGGTATTGCCTCTGCTGTTCCTGATCTCCGGTTTGTCTTCCGGTGCGGCGGCGTCTCTGCTTGGTGGTGTGCTGCTCAAGGGTAATCCTGACGGCAAGGAAGTGCACTTTATTCACAAGATAGAGATCCCTCTGATCCTGGTGGAAATTGCGGTGATCTTCACCTTCTTCGCCGGCTTGGTACTCACCGGTGGCCAAAGCAAAGTCGCGGCCTTCAATGCCATAGGGGAAGGTTTCTGGGGCTGGGTGTTCTGGCTGGGGATCCTGGGTTGTGGCCTCTCTATTCCACTGGCCATGAATCTGTTTATGACCGCCACGGCCAAGCGTAAATGGTCTTATGTGGCTGCGACAGCAACCCTGAGTCTGTTGGGGGTCATTTTGCTGCGCCACTTCATCCTGTACACAGGACAAATGACGATTGCTTAACCCCCATAAAAAGGAAAATGTGATGTTGAAAAAAATGCTTCTGATGATGGCTCTGGGTTTCTCCGGTTCACTGCTGGCGGCCCCGATTGCCGATTCCCACACGGAAATGTCCGGCTGCGAAGCCTGCCATAAAGATGGTTCGCCTTCCGCCGACTATGCCTTTGAAAACGAGCAATGTGCTTCCTGTCACGGTGATATGAAGTCGCTCGAAGGTGAGGCTCACAAGAAACATGATGGCGTGCTCAGCTGTACTGACTGTCATACAGCTCACGAAGAAAAAGACCCGGCAGCGGGTTGCAAAGACTGCCACTGATAAGAGGTTAAGGAATGCGGCGGCTTTGCAGTCAATAACAAGCACCGCCGCATCCTGAAGCAGCGTTTTTACGTTGCTGACAAGGAAGTGATTGGGCAGGAAGCCACTTTGTTATTGCGCCTTTGACGCATTTCCCGATCCTCCACGGGACTCGCCACCTATTGAGCACGCGGGTGGCTTTTCTTGGTTTTAGTTCACTGGTTATTAATCCACTCGCTCATCACCACATGGGTTTTAATCTTCACTATCTCGGTGTGAGTGTCGATATATTCGCGGATCTCATGCAGCCGCCGCATGGATGGGGTTTTGACAAACACCAGCAGATCCATGTCGCCTGAGATACCATGGCAGGTAACGACTTCCGGAATCGCGTGAAACACATGCACCACATCGCTGCAGCGGGGGCACTTATGCTGAATTTCAAAGTAAGCACTCACAGCTTCTTTTTGGGATTCGCTGAGTAGCAGCTGGTAACCGCGGATTACACCGTTTTGCTCGAGCTTCTTGATCCTGTCCGAGACAGCGCTGCGGGACAGCGACACTTCGGCTGCCACATCTGAAATACTCCGACGGGCGTTTTTTTTAAGCGCATTAATGATTGCTTTATCGAACTTATCCATGCTACCTGACGTTTTGAGTGTTTTTTGCTGATTTGCCGTCATTTCGTCGGCTTAAAAGCCGTATTTGACGGAAACGAATGACAGAAAGTCTGCCGGAGAACGACTATACTGGCGCCATTCAAGATACTGATAATTTAGCAGATGAATCAAGTTACAGGAACCATAGGACGCTGGCAGGGCGCCGGCTTAATGGCCACCACATTGTTGGGTACCGGGGTGTTTATTTTGCCGCAGATGACGGTCGCCAAAGCCGGTAGTGGCGCCTTGTTGGCCTGGGCTTTGCTGACCCTGGCCATTATTCCGGTGACCCTGGTGTTTGCCCGTCTGGCCAGTCGTTTCCCTCACGCCGCCGGGCCGGCTTATTTTGTCGAACGAGCCTTTGGCCGTACCCTGGGGCGCACCATAGGTTTGAGCTTTTTGATGGCTGTGCCTATCGGTGCGCCCGCCGCCATTTTGATGACTTTCCAATTCGTTAATGCGCTGGTTCCCGTGTCCGGCTGGGTTCAGGTGGGCTGCGAACTCTTGGTTCTGCTCGGGCTCTGGCTACTCAATCTCAGGGGGATTCAGGTTTCTGCCAAGGCGCAATTTGCCCTGACACTGGGAATTGTGGCCGTGGTGGTAATGATGTTCGGCGCCGGTGGTGCCAAGGCCGGTGAATTGGTGTCTTTGACTGCTCATTCCACTCCCGATTATGACGGCGTGATGCTGGCGATAGGCATCGCCTTCTGGAGTTTCCTCGGTGTGGAGGCCATGACCCACTTGGCCAACGATTTTCGGCGCCCGGATCGGGACTTGATCCCCGCCATGGTGATAGGGGTGATTTTGGTCGGCGCGGTTTATTTGGCCTGTACCTTGCTGTTATTGCTGGTGGAAGTGGATACCAAGGTCGCCATGATAGGCGCATTCGATACCCTGCTCGGCGGATACGGCGCTCAGGTGATAGGTGTGCTGGGTATTGCCAGTGGTCTGGCAGCGGTTAACGTTTATGCCGCCAGTGTATCGCGGCTGCTTTGGAGCTTCAGTACCGAGGGGATATTGCCGGCCTGGTTCCGTGAGCGTAACAGTTATCAGGTACCGGTCAGAGCCTTGTCGGCCGTGCTGGGTGTGATGGGGCTGGTGATAGTGCTGACCTATATTTCAGGCCAACAGCTTGAGCAGCTTATTGCCTGGAGTAACGGGGTCTTTGTGGTGATCTATCTCTTGTCCATGCTGGCAGCCATTCGCTTGCTGAGCAAACGCTACCTGCCTTTGGTACTGCTAAGCTGCGCGCTTTGTGTTTTGCTGGCGTTTGCACTCGGCAGCGCTATGGCTTACGCCCTGGGATTGCTCTGTGTGCTGGCTGTGTTGTTGACACTGCAACAGCAGTGGCAGAAACGCCAATTGCCGCCGGTGATCCCTATGCAATAAAAGCGTGCAATAAAAGGCGGGTTCAGTCTGAGTTGCCAGTCATGGCCTGGTTGCGCAGCTGGATCAGCTCAGAGTGTTTGAGATACAGCAGGTCGGCACAGCGGCGGATGATCTGGTCTTCGTAGCGGCACAGTTCGCCGTCGGCATAGGCCACACGCCACATCGCCAGGATCAGCTGCTGCTTCTGCTCAAGGGTAAAGCTATCATTGATGGCTGAGGTGAACTCAAACAGTGAGGTGGCATCGTGACGGCTTTGTTTCGCCTCAACTATCAGCTCGGCCGCCGCTTCGGCGGCTATACCCAGCGTTTGTTCCAGAAGTTCGGGTAACAGCTGGGCCTCGGTGCCGGACATCTCCTCATCGGCATAAACCACTTCCAACAACATGCTGGCGGCTGCCAATTCCAGTTGTTTCTGTTGTTCCTGCGGGGATTTACTCTGCTGATGGGCATTCAAAAACTGCTTGAGTTTGGCGATCATAGGCTTCTCTTGTCAGTTGGCTCAGTGTTGGGGTTAACCCTGTTGGCTCTGGGAGTGTCGGGCCGCGCGGTTTGCGGCTTGGGCAGGGTGAAAACCAGCCTTGCCGATGCGCGCTTTAACCGGGCGGCCACATTTTTTAGACGCCATCAGTGGCCGCGGGTTCCCCTTTGATAGCGTGAACCGCTTTACAGCAGTGAGCCCAGCCCCTTGACCAGGAGATCGGCTGTGCCTTCGCCACCGCTACTTTGCAGGTAGTTTTTGACTATATCTATCATGGGCGCAGCCAGCTCTTTGGAGATCCCCAGTTTGGCAAAGGCATCATAGACCATGGCGCTGCCCTGTAGAGAGTTACCCAGGTCGCCGGCTTTGGAAAGCAGGCCCGTCATCCCTGAGTTGCCATCCAGCTTGGGCGCCGCGGCCAGCAAGCCATCAATACCGGGAATGCTGTCGGCAATGGGAGAGAAAGATTCTTGCCCCAATGAAGTCTTGGCCAGTCCGAGCAGGCTGCCAAGGCCACCTTCGGCCTGGGTTTGAGTCAGACCCAGCTGTGACATCACGGTGCCAACCAGCTCACTGTTTTGAGTGGCGGTCTGGGTATTGGTGGCCGTATCGGCTTGTGTCTGGGGGTTGCTGGTGAGTTTGTCGAACCAACCGGCCTGCGCTGGGGCCGCCAACAGTGAGCCCACGATTACGGCTGCAGTGATATAAGCTTTCATTTCTGCTTTCCTGTGCAAATAAAAGGTCTTCTGGGGCCATATTCTAGTCTTATCTCTGGCGTCGATGCACGGCTTTTGCGTGACAGGCGGTCGTTTTGCTGTATTTCATTTGTGCATTGGCGCGTGAATTTGGGTATCCTTGGCGTCTATCTTGATCCTTTAATTACAACCTTTTTGGGAAAGCTGCATGTCTCTGTCTGCCATCCTGACCGAAGCTTATAACTTCTTCCGTAATCATATCGTTCAGCTGGCGATGCTGACCGTTCCCTTACTGCTGTTGCAGGTGGGTATTCAAATGTGGCTCGGTGCCGAGCTGCTAAATGCCGATCCTGAAAATCCGCAGTTCGGCACTCCTCATATGCTGGCAGTGATCGCCTTGATGGTGATCTTCTCAGTGCTTATCGCGGCGTTGACGCTATTTATGGAGCTGCGTACCGAAGGCATGCAGCCCAGTACTGGCCAGGTGTTGAAATCCAGTCTGGCATTTGTGCCTGGGCTGATGTTGGCCGGAGTGTTCTCCGGAATGGCGATCGCGGCGCCGACCATGATCCTGGCGGCCATAGGGCCTATTTGGATCCTGGGGATGGGGATCAGCCTGTATCTGTTTGCCCGCCTGGCCTTTGTTAACTTTATGGTAGTGGTCGAGCGCATGAGCCCGTTGCAGGCTATCAAGGCCAGTTTTGAGTTCAGTAGCGGGCTCACCGGCACGACAATCTTGGTACTGCTGAGCTATTTTCCGCTGCTTCTCATCGGCAGTGTGCTGTCGCAACTGGGACAGGCTGGTGGTATGCCACTGCAGTTGGTAGTGGATACCTTTGTGGCTTTCATTGGTTTGTTCGTCAATGTAGCCTTGTTCCGCCTCTATCGCGTTGCCCGTAAGGGCCGAGCTTGAATCTTCTTTGCTAGCCGCTCAAGCGGCTCTGTGAGGTCAGACTGTGCTGGATGATGTTGCCTTTATAGCCAGTGTGTCGGAAGACTTGGCCCGGGAATACCGGACTGCCAAGCGCTATGTGCAGGACGTGCCAACCCAGGCACTGCTGCATGTTCGCAGCTTTGCCCACAGATTGACTGAGCTGTTGGCCGCACCGGCCAAGCTCAGTTTTGACAGCCCCAACCTTTATGATCGTATCGAACAGCTCAATCGCCAGCGGCTGATCGATGTGCGCATCACCCGGGCGCTGCATAGGCTGAGGGCCGATGGCAACCGCGGCGCCCATCCGGAAAAGTTCCACCTCACAGAAACGCAACTGCTGCAACTGGCCAAAAAGGCCATCGGCGATCTGTTGAAACTGATGGAACTGGCCTACCCCAGGCTGAAGGGCCGGGAAGCACCAGAGTACCACTTCGATGACTTTGATCTGCAGGCCGGACGCGAGCTCTGCTATCGGGCCGTGATGGAGGATGATGCCGAGGCGCAATATCTGCTGGGTATGGCGCTCAAGAATCGAGCCCTGATTGCCCGTGGCCAGGAACAGGCCCTGCAAGATAAGGCCGACGAACCGCTCACGGGTGACTCGGCGCGAATGCTGGCCAAGGCGGCACACTGGTTTGCCGAGGCGGCGCCAACTGAACCCAAGGCGTTGTTTGAACACGGAGTGGCCCTTATTCATGGCTACAGTGGTGATGTTGATCTTGCTACCGGACAGCAGGCTATTCGCCAAGCCGCTGAGGCCGGCGTGACCGATGCTATGGCGCTCTTGGGCTACTTCTATCTGGTGGGCAGTGGTGAGCTGGCTAAAGATGAAATCGAGGCAGAACGTTTCCTCAGTGCTGCTGCCGCCAACGAACAATCTGAGGCCATGGCCAATCTCGGGGTGCTCTGTTATCAACGCGGCGAGCTGCAACAAGCCTTTGAACACATAACCCGGGCGGCCAGAGCCGGGGATCCCCACGCTCAATACCACCTTGCCCTGATGTTGGCCCGTGGCGAAGGCTGTGAAGCCGACCCTGGTGCCAGTGAACAATGGTTGGCCGAAGCGGCAGAGCAGGGACAGCTGGATGCCATGTTGGCGCGGGCGCAGCATATGCTCAACGATGACACCGCATTTGGCTCGGATCTGTCTCAGGCCGAAAGTTATTTAAGACAGGTTATCCGCTATGGCCACAGTGTGACCGCCATGATTGAATTGGCGATAGCCCTGACCGATGGTTGCCTTGGACGTATAGACGTAGTGGAGGCTGTTGCTTGGTTGCGTCTGGCGCGAGAGCGCGCCGATGAGCGTGAACTGGAGGTGATAGGCCCCTTGTGGCAGTCACTGCAACAACAGGTTGAGAATGTATTGCAGCTGAGCCAATCGGCAGATGAGCGGCGTGCCCTGAAACGGGCACAGGAACTGCTCGCCGATTAGTCCGGTTCGTGCTCTATGATACGGCCCCTTGGGCTCAAGCCTGAATCCCGGCACAGGTTGGGATCCAGGTCGTAGAGATCTCTTTGTCTGCCTCTTTGGCGGCATTGGTGAATGCTGGCCAACTGGCGTTTCAAATAGCTGCGGCCAAACAGGCTCAAACACAGGAGTGTAGTCGCCGCCAGGATCAACACCAGGGGCATAAGCAAGAGTGCCAGGCTAAAGGCACTGAGACTCAGCAATGCTCCCGCCAAGGTTCTGGGATTGAGTGGCTGACTCTGCGCAAATTGTCGGTACATCTTTCTTCCTCCGGTCTTTGCTTGGGTCCAAGTGTGACCCCATCCCTGGCTCAGGTCACGTTAAATCTGCTTCATTATTCATCATGTTTAATACGACTTTATTAAGAAAGCGTTAAGAGGCAGGAGTTCCCCGAATAAATAATTATTCATCAACTGTGGTTTAAAACCCAAAAGCCAGAGTTTTTGTTGCAATTTTGACCTGTTTTTCAACTAATTGTGAACTATCACTCAGTCAAATCAGCAGAATATGCGATCATTTCGACAAAGCTGTAGGTCGCTACTCCGATGGTTGCCGGCCTTTTCTCAAATATCGGACCCCGCTGAAGATGAAACTCCGCTCATTGAAACACAAGTTGCTGGTGTGTGTGGTACTGGCATTGACTCTGGTTGTGGCTCTGCTTTCCTGGCAAAGCTACAGCACTCAAAAAACACAACTGTTGCAAGCCAGCCAGCAAGAGTTAAAGCGTATTGGTGATATGCAGGCACAGCGTGTCACCGAGTGGTTGGCGATTCGCACCAACGTGGTTTCATCCTTGCAGGAATATATAAGTGATGACTTTGTGCCTGCACTGCAGCAGGCCAGGGCGGCCGGCAAGCTGGAGTCTGTCTACTTCGGTGGCAGTGATGGCAAAATGCAGGATGCCGATCCCAGCGTGGACAACAGTCATTATGATCCCCGCAGCCGTCCCTGGTACCAGGATGCCATGGCCAAAGGCCGGGCCATTATCACCAAACCCTATATCGACAGCGGCTATGGTATTCAGGTGGTCTCTTTGGCGCAGCCAACCGCCAAAGGGGTGATAGGTGGCGACTTGGCAATTGATACTCTGGTGGCCGAGGTCAACAGCATGGCGATCCCGGCGGCGGGTTTTGCCATCATGATGCATAACGACGGTACCGTAATCGCTTATAAGGATGGCAGCAAGGCGATGCGTCCGGTTGCCGAAATTGATGATGGTCTCGGTGCAGGCATTCTGGCCAACATTCAAAAAACGGCGCAGTTGCAATCCCTGTATTTTGATGCCGATGGTCGGGATAAACTTGTTTGGGCAACGGCTATTCCGGATACCGACTGGCAGCTCTTGCTGCTGCTGGATAAGGCAACGCTTGAAGCACCGCTCGGCAAATTGCTTTGGACCCAGGTTGGCTTGGCGGCGCTTGTGCTGCTGGTGAGCACGGCGGCTATCTCTTGGTTTCTCGGACTCTTGTTGGCTCCGCTTGGGCGGGTATCCCAGGCGCTGGCACGGATTGCCGACGGCAATGGCGATCTGACCCAAAGGATCACTGTCGACAGCAATGATGAAGTGGCCGAGCTGGCCGACAACTTTAACCGCTTTGTCTCGGCCCAGCATCAACTGATAAGCCATATACGTCAGTTGGCGGCCGAACTGGATCTGGATGCCGAGCGGGGGTTGAATACTACCCAGAGCTCGGTTGTTGAGCTGCAAAGGCAGCAGCAGGAAGTAACCATGGTGGCTACCGCAGTTACCGAGATGGCCAGTGCCACTCAGGAGATTGCCGCCAACGCCGAGTTGACCGCTACTGCAGCGCAGCAATCTTCCTGCAGCTCGCAGCAGGGTAAGAGTCTGGTACTGCAGACCCGAGACTCGATACATTCATTGGCTGAGGAAGTAGGCCAAACCACCGAAGTGATCAATGAGCTCAATCGTCATGCCCAGGCTATCAGCGGTATTCTCACCGCAATTCAAGGGGTGGCCGAACAGACCAATCTGTTGGCGTTGAATGCCGCCATCGAGGCTGCACGCGCCGGCGAACAAGGGCGCGGCTTTGCCGTGGTGGCCGATGAAGTGAGGGTTCTGTCTCAGCGTACTCAGGATTCGGCCTCCGAAATCCACGACACCATAGAGGCATTGCAGCAAACCACCGCCAGGGCGGTAGCCTCCATGGAAAACAGCCGCCAGATGGCAGGCCGCAGTGTCGGCGATGCCGAAGAGGCCAGTAAGGCGCTGGAAGAGATAGCCGTTGCAGTGGCGCAGATATCCGATATGGCCGGGCAGATAGCCACGGCGGCGGAAGAGCAGACTCAGGTAACGGGGGAGATTACCCAAAACACCACGGCCATCAAGGACGTTACCGATGAGATCACCACCACCGCCATGGACGACCTTGAGCACGCCAAGGCGCTCAAGGTGCGTGCGACCGATCTCAATGCCAAGGTCGCGACCTTCGTGCTCTAATCACGTTTAACTCAAGACCGCTGCTCAGGCGGTCTTTTTACTACTCATGCTGTCACCTATCAGCTGCCGCATCCAGCGGTGGCCTGGGTCGTCATTATTGCGCTCATGCCAGAGCAACACATAAGCCATGGGCATAAAGTCTATCGGCAGTGGCAATTGCTGCAGCGAGTAAAGCTTGCAGGCGTGCAGTGCAAAACTGGAGGGCAGGGTAAACACCAAGTCACTGTGAGCGCAAATACTGGCAGCACCGTAGAAGTCGGGCACTGTAGCACTGAGGCGGCGATGATGACCGAGATCCGCCAGAAAGTAGTCCAGTGCCCACCAATCATTACCCTCACAACGCACCTGTACATGGGGTAGCGCCAGGTAGGCTGCCAGATCCCAGACCTTGTTCTTTTGAGCTTGAAGCGCCGGGTGCCCTTCGCGCACCAGACACACTTGATGATCCTGAAACAGAGTTTGGTACAGGATCCCTTCCGGCAACTGGCTGAAGTGAAAGCTGGAGCTGGGCTGCAGATCCCTTCCCGAAATTCCCAAATCTATCTGCCCCTGCTGCAGTGCCTGCATGGATTTTTCGGTCCAGACATAGGAGTCGAGCCTGACATTAGGGGCGTTGCTGAGCAAGCGACCGATAAAACTGGGCAGCAGAGTTTCATAGGCGCTTTCTACCATGGTGAGCGAAAACTGCCGGTTGCTGCTGGCCGGGGTAAACACGGGAGGTTGGGTCAGTTGATGCAGACTCTGTAAGGCGATAGGCAGATGTTGCGCTAACTGTTCGGCGTGAGCCGTCGGCTTGAGGCCGTGGGCGGTGCGCTGAAACAAAGGATCGCCCAACATGTCGCGCAGGCGGTTGAGGCTCTTGCTCAATGCAGATTGACTCAGGTGCAGCCGATTGGCGGCGCGGGTCACGCTGCGCTCTTCCAGCAGCACCTGCAACATGACCAACAGGTTGAGGTCGATACGGGCCAGATTATCCAGATTCACCCTGATATTCCTCAGAGGAAATTATGTTGTGAGATTATATCATTTCTTTTCATACCACCAGTTCATTAGAATGTGCCCCATCTCAGTTTTCACTCAGGATTGAACGACAACCTATGGCAAAAAACCTCCTGCCTATGCTGATGGCCATGGTGCTGTTAAGCCCACTGGCTATCGATATCTACTTGCCCTCTTTGCCGACTATGGCGATTGAATATGGCGTCAGTGCCGGCGAAGTCCAGTCTACTCTGGTGCTTTTCCTGTTCGCCATGGGGGTAGGGCAGATCCTCATAGGCCCTTTGGCTGACAGATTTGGCCGCAGGCCTGTGGCATTGGGGGGGATTTCTCTCTATGTGCTCAGTGCGCTGTTGGCTGTGGTTGCCATGGAGTTCGAATGGTTACAGATTGCCAGGGTATTGCAGGGGTTGGCAGCTTGCTCCACTTCTATTGTCGTCTTCAGTGCAGTGCGTGACTGTTACGCACCGGCTGAAAGTTCCCGTATCTACAGCTATCTCAACGGCGCGATTTGCGTCATCCCCGCACTGGCGCCAACGCTTGGTGGCGTGATGGCGATGCAATTCGGTTGGCGTTCAACCTTTGGACTGATGGCTGTTTACGGCTTGGTGATCCTGCTGTTGGTGAGTATGCGTTTTCCAGAAACCCGGCCGCAGAATACCGTCAGCAGTGGGCCGCTGTACCGCTGGGGTCGCTATCAGCCTGTATTGGCCGAACGCCACTTCCTGTTTTATGCCTTCTGTTGCATGGCCGGTATGGCCTCAATATTGAGCTATGTTTCCTACGCACCTGTGTGGCTGATTGATCATTTGGGTATGTCAGAGCTGGCATTCAGTGGCCTGTTTGGACTCAACGCCTTGGTGAACATTATTGCCTGCTTTGCCGCCCCCATGGTCACCAAACGCCTTGGAAATCGCGCGACCGTTGTGTTTTCGCTCTGGTTGCTGCTGGCTTCTGCCGCGATGCAACCTGTGCTGCAGATCTATGGCCCTCAACAAGGTATGGCTGCCGCCATGAGCTTTATGTTGCCCATGATGTTGCTGTGTGTCGGATTCGCCTTCCTGTTGGGTCCGGCAACCAGTATGGCGTTGGCGGCCTTCGGAGAGCGTGCCGGTACTGCGGCAGCCTTGCTCGGTTGTATTCAGATGAGCGGCGCCTCTTTACTGGCCGGTCTGGTGCAGCAAACCGACCTCAGTGCGCCATTCGCCGTGACCCTGGTGATGGGCAGCCTGTCTATGGTGCTGCTGCTGATCATGGCCCAGCGTCGTTTCAATGCCTGGCATCAGGAGCAGCAGTTTGCGCATCACTGAGTTTTAACAGATTTAAGCATCACCCTTGGCCCGTTGCAGTTGACCGCTGCCGCGGGCATTTTTTTAGTGCCAGGGTGGTGCATGGGGGCAATGCCGGTTGCTGGCAGGGGTTGTGTTACCATAGCTGGCGCTGTGGTAGGTCCGCAGTCTTAAAAGTGTTGAATCTCTGATAGAGAAGACCTATGTCGCGCCCTTACTGTGAACAATGTGGTTACCCGCAAACGGCCTGTGTTTGCGGGGCCGTGTCTGCTATATCTCCACGCAGCCGGCTGTTGGTATTGCAGCATCCCTCCGAGGTGGAACATGCCAAGAACAGCGTGCGTTTATTGCAGTTGGCGGTGCCGAGCACCAGAGTGGTAGTGGGCGAAACCGAGGCGGACTTTGCCGAGCTGAGAGCCGAACTGACAAGGAATAGCATGCCGACTTTCTTACTCTATCCCTCTGATGAGAGTCAGCTATTACAGGCGGCTGAATCATCTGAAGCGGTACGGCTTATCCTGCTGGATGGCACCTGGCGTAAGACCTTGAAAATGTATCGACTTAACCCTTGGTTACAGGCCTTGCCCCAAAAGCATTTGTCACTGACGGCGCCGACAGCGTATCGCATTCGCAAGGCCAGCCGCAGCGATAGCCTGTCGACACTCGAGGCGGCAGCAGCGGCCCTGTCTCAGTTGGAGCCTGGGCTGGATGTGGCGCCTATGCATGGGTTACTGGCTGAGCTGGTGGCGCAGCGGCTGCGACGGATGCCGGCCAAGGTGCGGGAGCGGTATTGAGTAAGCGGTAGCGAAAATTTCGTGTAGATCACGACATTTATAAGCTAATCCGGTTTTAATTAGCGTACATCATCCCTGATGATGGAGTGGGACTGTCGGCTTACCGCTTTTGCAGGGGAGTGGTAGCAGAATGACTCTGTTGCCGGCAGTCCTGTTCACTCCGCTGACTAAAGCTGAAAATGTGCCAGGGCAAACTGTTCTGGATGCAAGGGATAACCGAAAAAGAACCCCTGTGCCAGCCCGTCACCCATCTGCCGCACCATATCATTTTGATCGGCCGTTTCTATTCCCTCGGCAACAAACTTGAGCTCCAGTGCCTGTGACAGCTGCACTATGGCCTGACACAGACGTTTGCCTTTCTGATGCTCCAGCTGTTCGGCAAATTCACCGGCAATTTTCAGCCCATCCAGGGGCAGGCTGCCTAAACGGCTCAGTGATGACAGCCCGGTACCGAAATCATCGAGGACGATTCTGACCCCCAGCTCCCTGAGTTGTTTGAGGGTTTGTTTGGCCTGGCGTGGATGGCCCAGCAGTGCCGATTCTGTGATCTCCAAAATCAGTGCTTCGGCGGGAAGCTGATGATGTTGCAGCGCCGATTTTACCTGCTGGTAAAAGTCCAGGTGCTCCAGTTGCAGCGGCGACACGTTGACCGAAATAATAAAGTCGTTGTCCTGTTGCCGCCAAAGCGCCAGTTGCCGGCAGGCTTGCTCCAACACCCAGTTGCCGACAGTGACTATTAGACCGGTTTCTTCCAGCAAAGGCACGAAATCGGCCGCTTCCAGTAGTTCGTGTGGACTCTTGTGCCAGCGCAGCAGTGCTTCGGCGCCGGCCATGCGGTTATCCTTGAGCCTGACTATGGGTTGGTAAAACAGGCTCAGTTGCCCCAGCCCCAAGGCATGACGCAGATCGCCGAGCAATTTGAGTTTATGTTCGGCGGCCTCACTCATGGAGCTGTCATAGAAATTGATATGACTGGCGCTGCGTTTGGCACTGTACATGGCGGTGTCGGCCTGGCTCAGCAGCTCGGAGGGATCTATCTCCCGGTCGCCAAACAGGCTGATACCTATACTGGTACCCAGGTAGAATTTCTGTCCTTCCAACTCAAACGGCGTCTCGAACAGGGCCAATATCTGCTGCGCGAAACGGTAGATATCTTCTCTGTCGCGGCAATGCTGTAACACCAAGGTAAATTCATCACCGCCCATGCGGGCGATGTCGGCTCTCTCTATGCAACCGGCTTCCAGCCTGGCGGCGACCAATTGCAGTATTCTGTCACCCATGGAGTGGCCAAAGCTGTCGTTGACATGTTTGAAGCCGTTGAGGTCGAGAAACATCAAGGCACCTGTGGTTGGTTTTCCTTGGTTGGCTGCTTCGCGACTGGCGCTGAGGGCCTGGCGCAGTTTGCGCTTCATATGACGACGATTGGGAAGTCCGGTGAGCATGTCGAACATGGCTTGTTCTGTCAGGCGAGACTCCAGTTGCTTGCGCTCGCTGATATCGCTGAAGATGGTGACCAGATAACAACCGGATTCGGTCTGTAACCTGCGACTGCTCTGCCAGGCGGGAAAGTGACTGCCATCGACTCGGGTATGGCTGACCTCGCCCTGCCAGAAGTCCCGCTGCGCCAAGGCGGCGCGGCATTCTCTCTGTTTGGGGTCGTTTGCGGTTTCGAGGATCTGCAGTTGCTGGCCTATCAATTGTGCCTGGCCGAAACCGCAAAGGCGGCAGAGGGCCCGATTGACTGCGAGGATTTTGCCCGAGGTATCACTGATGACTACGGCTTCGGCACTTTCTTCAAGAATGCCCGCCAATACGCTGCGGGGCAGCAAGCCAAATACGTCCTGAGCTTCACCTCTGGGGCCCAGGCGACGATCCAAGGCTTCGAAACGCACCAGGATCATCCTGTTACTGTCTATTCTGACGGGTTCCAGGTAGAGGCGGGTTGGCAGTTCTTTGCCGTGGCGATTGAGATGCAGCCACTCCTGCACCTGGGGCTTAGCCGTAGCGGCCTGCAGTAGTTTTTTCGCCAACTCTATGCTGCTCTGGCCGCCCAATTGCAATCTGGGGGCAAAGTCATAGAGAGTGGCATCGAGAATTTCCTGGTGGACACAGGCGAAGTAATCCAGCGCGGCCTGGTTGGCTGCGAAAATTTTACTCCCTCTGAACAGTGCCAGAGGTGTTGAGTGAGGATCGCTGCGCCAGAGTTGCAACTGGGGGCCAAGCTTTGTGTCGGCCACCAGACTCTGCAGCAGTTGTGTCCATCGGATCATCCAGGATACTCCCTTGTCGTTCTCCCGCTGAGAACCACTTCCCTTTGTCAATACTTCAATCCTTTGGTTTTAAAACTAAACAGATCTACTCTGTGGCTCAATCAAAATTTCGTTTTGTTGCTAAAAATGTTCATTATCGGTCAAACTGGTGAAAAAATGTGTGATAGTCCTTGGAAGATGGATTTTTGTTCTCTCTCATGCAGGAGTGAATTATGGCGAGATTAATACTGTTACTGAGTTGGCTGCTGGCCTTTGGCGTGAGTGCGGCCGATTTGACTCAACTGAGTGAAAAAGCCAGTGAAGATGCCCGGCGTCTGGAGCAGGAACAACTGGAAAAAGCCAGGGCCGCAGCCAAGGAAACTGCCGAGCGGGAACAGAAGGTGCTCAAACGCCAGCAATCCGGTGAATGGCAGGAGGAGCAAAGGCTAAAAGCCAGTAAACAGTTTGATGAGAGGGCGCAGCGGGAACAGAAATATTTGCAGGAAGCCAAAGAGGCGGCGGCCAAAGAGCGCAAAATCGAAGAGCCCAAGATGAAGAAGCTGAAACAGAAGCAGATAGAACCTTAAGCCAGCTGTATTTCAGCCCCCAAGTTAAAGTGCTTGCCGTCCAAACCATTCAGACTAACAGGGAGATGTTATGAAATCTTTTGTCTCGGGACTGAGCCTGCTTCCCGTCTTGTTGTTGCCATTTGCCGTATTCGCAGCCGACCCTAATGTGCTGGCGCAGCAGCAAGCCGCCAAGTTGGAGCCAAAAGTGATTGAATGGCGGCGGGATCTGCATAGGCACCCTGAGTTGTCCAACCGTGAGTTTCGCACGGCCGCCAAGGTCAGTGAGCACCTGCAATCTTTGGGATTGGAAGTACAGACGGGTGTGGCTCATACCGGTGTCGTTGCCTTGCTCAAGGGCGATTATTCCGGGCCCTTGATCGCTCTTCGGGCCGACATGGACGCCTTACCTGTTACTGAAGCCGTGGATCTTCCCTTTGCCTCCAAGATTAAGGCCGACTACCGTGGGCAAGAGGTGGGTGTCATGCATGCCTGTGGTCACGATACCCACGTGGCTATCTTGATGGGGGTGGCCGAAGCCCTGAGCAACTTGCGATCTCAGCTTCATGGTGAGGTGATGTTTATTTTCCAACCGGCGGAGGAGGGAGCGCCTGAAGGGGAAGAAGGCGGCGCCGAGTTGATGCTGAAGCAGGGGCTGTTTGCCGCCAAACCCGAACGTGTTTTTGGGCTGCATGTAACCTCGAATCTCCCAACAGGCATGATAGGGCTCAGAGCCGGGCCAACCATGGCCAGTGAAGACTCTTTCAGTATCCAGGTTAAAGGACGTCAAACCCATGGCTCCCGTCCCTGGAATGGCGCCGACCCCATAGTGGCCGCGGCACAAATTGTCAGTGCCTCGCAAACTATTATCAGCCGCCGCACTGATTTGACTGCCGGCCCCGCAGTATTGAGCTTTGGTGCCATCAACGGCGGGATACGTTCGAATATCATTCCCGATGAGGTTGAGCTTATCGGCACCATCAGAACCTTTGATCAGCCGAGCCGGGCCAATATCAAACAGCAACTGAGCAAGACCGCCGAATTGATAGCGCAAGCCAATGGCACTGAGGCGAAGACAGAGATAGTCCAAGGCTATCCTGTGCTGGTGAACAGTGCTGAATTGGTGGCCGAAGTCAGGCCCTTGCTGGAGCAAGTGGTCGGCAAGGGGAGGCTGGTGGAACCCGGGCTTATCACAGGGGCTGAGGACTTTGCTTTCTACGCGCAAGAAACCCCGGGGGTTTTCTTCTTTCTTGGGGTAACTCCTGAGGGGACTGACCCGGCAACGGCGGCCAGCAATCACTCCCCCTATTTCTATGCCGATGAAGCAGCGTTCAAGACGGGGGTAGAGGCGTTGACCACACTGGCACTCACCAGCTTAAGCGGCAAATAAACCGTACGGGATAAAGCATTTTGCTTACAAAATCTGACAATTCCGTATCACTTGTTACTTGATTTACAGTGCTTTTTTACCCGATATTGGATCTTTTGAAATCAGCAATCAGCCAAGGAGCGACCCAATGAAGCGTACGCTGACCGCCCTGCTGATGTCAGCCAGCCTTCTTGGTGCGGCGACAACACAGGCGACCACGGCCGAAGATATTCAGAGTTTTACCCTGAATAACGGCATGAAAATCATGGTATTGGAGGATTCATCCATTCCCAATGCCAACATGTATCTGTTTTGGAAGGTGGGTTCACGCAACGAGGTGCCCGGGATCACAGGGATCTCCCACTTCTTCGAGCATATGATGTTCAATGGCTCCAAGAAATACGGCCCTAAGATGTTTGACCGCACCATGGAAGCGGCCGGTGGCGCCAATAACGCCTACACTACTGAAAACGTGACCGTTTATACCGACTGGTTCCCTTCCAATGCTCTGGAAACTATTTTTGATCTGGAAGCCGATCGGATTGCGGCGCTGGATATCAATGCCGAGATGGTAGAGAGTGAGCGCGGCGTAGTTGCCTCCGAGCGTACCACAGGGCTGGAAAATTCCAACTGGCGTACCCTGCAGGAAGAGGTAAAAGGTGTGGCCTTCAGGGCGCATCCCTATAGCTGGTCTGTGATTGGCCATGAATCTGATATTGCGGCCTGGACCTTGGAAGATCTGGTGCAGTATCACAAGACCTACTATGCCCCCAACAATGCGGTTGTGGTGATTGCCGGTGACGTTAAGCTGGCTGAGGTCAAGCGTCTGGCCCAGCGTTACTTTGGCCCTATCCCGGCGCAAGAGCCACCCAAGGCGGTGAAGACAGTCGAGCCGCTGCAAAAAGGGGAACGACGGGTCTTCGTCAAGAAAGAGTCTGTCAGCACGCCTAATATCATGCTGGCCTATCACGTACCGGCCACCACCAATAAAGACTATTACGCGCTGGATCTGCTGACCTCGATTCTGAGTGAAGGCAACAGCTCGCGCCTCTACAAGGCTTTGGTGGACAAGCAGTTGGCGATTGCCGCCGAGACTTATATGCCCATGTCTTTTGACCCCAACCTGTTGTACATCCTTGGGGTGGCGGCCCCAGGTGTCAGCGCCACCACTCTGGAGCAGGCATTGATCGAAGAGGTCAACCGTATTGCCCGTGACGGCGTTAAGGTTGAAGAGTTGGCAAAAGCCAAAAATATCAAGCTGATGGATTTCTATCGCAGTATGGAAACCATCAATGGCAAGGCCAACACCCTGGGCACCTACGAACTTTATTTCGGTAGCTTCGACAAGCTGTTCCAGGCACCGGATGCCTATAACCAGGTCACAGTGGCCGACATTCAAAGGGTGGCAGAAACATACCTGCGCCGGGCCAACCGCACTGTGGGGGTACTGGCTGCACAAGAGGAGGCGGATCAATGAGCAAGGTTTTTTCTCTCAAGGCCTCTCTGGGCGCCGTGGCCATTGCCGCAGCCTTGATGGTTTCTGGTTGTCAGTCTACCCAGGTGAAGGTGAGCCAGGATACCGGCCACTTTGTACTGCCAACATATGAAAGAGTCACTCTGGATAACGGCCTGACGCTGATGCTGATGCCGCAGAAAGAGGTGCCGTTGATCACCCTGAATGCCGTGGTGAAAGTCGGCAGCGTCAATGACACCACAGCCGGTGTGGCAGAGGTGACGGCTCAGGGCTTGTTGCTCGGCGCCGCCGGTCGCACCAAGGCCAGCATAGAGCAGGAGGTGGACTTTCTCGGTGCCAGTCTGAATGCCGATGCCGGCCGTGAGGGCAGTTACCTCAGCGCCGATTTTATGGCCAAAGATGCCGATACCATGCTGGGATTGTTTGCCGATGTGCTGACCCGTCCCGACTTTGATGCCACCGAGTTTGATAAACTCAAGAGCCGCAGAGTCGCCGAGCTGGCGCAGGAGAAAGAGAGTCCCAAGTCCGTGATTGGGCGCTACTTCAACAAGCTGGTCTTCGGTCAGCATCCTTATGGCAATGCCACTTCGGGAACCAGCGAGTCTGTGTCCCAGTTGACGGTCAACCAGCTGAGAGCCTTCCACAAGGGCTACTATCAACCGGCCAATACCGCTATCAGCGTGGTGGGCGATTTCGATCCGGCGCAGATGAAGGCCAAGCTGCAAGCGGCATTCGGTCAATGGAGCAACAGCGAATCGCTGCGTGCCGTCGACCTCAAGCAGGGGCTGCCGACTCTGTCTGCCAGCCGAGTCTTGCTGGTGGATAAGTCGGACGCGATAGAGACCACCTTCACCATAGGTGGCCTGGGTGTGACTCAGGATAACCCTGACTATGTGGGCCTGACTGTGGTCAATACCATACTCGGTGGCCGTTTTACCTCCTGGCTCAACGATGAGCTGAGGGTGAATGCCGGTTTGACCTATGGCGCGCGCTCGGGTTTCGTTCCCTATCGTGACTCAGGGGTGTTTATGATCAGTACTTTCACCAAGTCGGCTACTACAGAGGAAGCCATTGACTTGGCACTCAAGACCTACAGTCGCCTGTGGCAGAAAGGGATAGATCAGCAGACTCTGGATTCGGCCAAGGCCTACGTCAAAGGCCAGTTCCCGCCCAAGTTTGAAACCAGTGGCCAGTTGGCTGGTCTGCTGTCAGACATGTACTTGTACGGTTTTGATGAGTCCTATATCAATCAATTCCAGCAACGGGTGGATGGACTGACTCTGGCGCAGACCAAGCAGTTGGTCGATAGCTACTTCCCCAAGGATAAGTTGCAGATGGTGCTGATTGGCAGCGGCGACAAGATAGCCCCGATAGCGGCCAAGTATGGCGAGGTGACCCGGGTCGATATCAAGGATGTCGGTTTCGGCGGTTAACCCGGCCAACTTAATTAGACAGCCACCTCAATTGAGGTGGCTTTTTATATCATTCTGCATACGCGCTGTTACTTTGGGGCTTGAACTTCACACAAGTTCAGCCTGCGTTTGTCGTTCACGACAAACAGCCTGTCATCCATAAAGCTGACCTGAGCCTTGGCCGGTTTGATGTCACCGAGACTTTGAACCTGGGTTAGTGCCAGTTCAAAGGCGCTTTGATCATCGGCCAGTGGATGACACTCGAAGCGATTGTTGCCCTTGGTTCTTAACCACAGCTGTGTCCCACAATTGCTGAAACGGGCGCTGCCGGGCGCCAGAAGGCGAGACGATTGCAAGAGCAGATCTTTTTCCTGACCACTGCCGAGCATTTTGGAAAGCTTGCCAAATAGGCTGTCCGGCAGGCCATATCTGTACTCTGCCAATATTGTCTCTTGACTGTCCGCTGCAGACTGCCCCTGACAGAGGCAGAAAATTTGCCTGTCACAGACCTGGATCTCTTCCAGCCAGTGTGGGCTGCCCGGCTTTAAGGCGGTGAGCTCAGGTTCGTCCGGCTCCTTGTATCTGTTGACCAAGTGACACTGATCATCCTTGATAAATAACCAGGAAATGGCTCGGCCCTTACGGGTATTGGGGGAACTCATTCGCAGCAGCAGTTGATTGTCATCCAGCGGGCAAAGCTGCAATGGCAGAAAGTGGAAGTGTTGCTGCTCCACAGTCATGGAAAGCACATCCGGATTGGCAAAGGGGTAGTGCTGCGCCTTATCTTCTGTCAGTGAATCCCAGATCCAGAGCCCGGTTTCATCCACCAAGGTGAGTTGTTGATGCCAGAGACAGACCTGGGGATGCCCCTTAAATTGGGTGAGATCCAGCAGCAAGCTGGGGGAGTCCGCCTCGGTAGGCCAAATGGCCAGCAGCGGCTTACGCTCTGACTCGTCCCACAGAGTCAGCGCCAATAACTGCGGTGCCAGGAAGCGTGCGGCCTCCAGCAACCAGCCTTTGTGGTTGAAATCCCACTCTCTGATGATACGGCTCTTGAGTCTGTGCATGAGATCTCCGGCAATAACAGCATTGGCATTGATTGTCGCAGAAACTGTGCAATAGATCTGCTACGAAAACAGAAATTTATCGGCTTGTTTATCGGGAAACTTTGTTCTGAGCCAGGTGCGGTTCGACTGTGGGATTTGGCGGAGTTGGGCACTAACGCCCCGGGTACTAACGCATAGTCACGACACCGGGTTGCCGTTTGCCGGCCGCGCCAGGTAAGAGGCAAAAGGCGTTTTATGTCCTAAACTTCTTTATGCCTGCCACTCAGCCACAGAGATCCCCATGACCATGACAGATAACAAGCAGCTCGAAACGCCCACGACTCTGGATTCACTCGATTCGGCCCAATGGCTGCATATTTCGGAAACGGTAAAACTCTTGTTGTTGTCGATAGCTCAGATAGAGTTGACCCTGACTGACGGTGAACACAATGTCACCGGTTTAGGGAGTCTGTTTACCGACATGGCGGAGCAATTGCGTGAGGTGAATGCTTGGTTGGAAACTCAGGAGAATACTCCGGCCGAGATCTGCGATCATGGCCGCCATCTGGCCGGTAAGGTCAATGAAGGCATAGTGGCTTTTCAGTTCTATGATCGTCTGTCACAAAGGCTCAACCATGTGGTGACCGGGCTGGCGCTGACTGAAGAAGTTCTGCGGGATGAGCATAGTCGCACCTCGGAACATGCCTGGAAAATGTTACAGCGTACGATTAAGTCGACATACTCGCTGGACTGTGAACGCAAAATGTTTGATCTTGTGCTGCAGGGAATGCCACTACACGAGGCTTTGAGCCAGTATCAAGATGAACATCTCAAGCAAAACAACAACGATATCGAACTCTTCTGATTTTCTACGCCTGTTTATTATTTCCCTGGCCTTGGCCTGGCAACCCGCCTGGGCTGGCAAGGCCTCCTTTAGCCAATTCTGTGAAGCGCTCAATGGCCATTGGCAGGGGGATGGCGCCCAAAGCGGACAAACACCGAAGCAACTCAGCCTGGATGCCATCTGCAGTAAAGACAAGCGTCAGTTGTTACTCAGCGTCAGTGAAGGGGCACGCCATCCCCTGAGTGAAACCTGGTGGTTCAGAGACCAAGACCCCAGCGTGGGGCTCTGGTACTTTGACGGTGTGACCGAAGAACGCTTTCAATCTTTCACCCTTTACCACCAGGGCAGCGGATTTTCCCTGCTGGGTGAAGGGCAGTCCGGCGGACGCCCGGCGCTGATCCAACTGCTATTCGAAGCCGACAATGACGGCTGGCTCTGGCGCCAGAATTTGCACTATTTGGATGAGGACTCGGATAGCTATCAAACCTACAGAGCCATCTCACTGCAACATCGCTGATTTATTTAGCGCCGCTGAAACCTTGTTGACGCCATGCTTCATAGCTGATGATAGCCACTGCATTGGAAAGGTTCAGGCTGCGGCTGGAGGGCACCATAGGGATCCTCAGTCTGTGCTCTGCAGCAATGCTTTGCAATATTTCCTGAGGCAGGCCGCGGCTCTCTGGGCCAAACAAGAGCACATCACCTTGCCGATACTCGAGCTCAGAATGTGGCCGGCTGCCCTTGGTAGTGCAAGCCAAAATGCGTTTGCCCGCCATGGCTGCGAGAAAGTGCGGGAAATCCGGGTAACGGTTTACTCGGGTCAGATCGCCATAATCCAGCCCGGCCCGGCGCAGTTTTTTCTCTTCCAGATCAAAACCCAAAGGCTCTATCAGGTGTAGCTCGCAGCCGTTGTTGGCGCAGAGACGGATAATGTTGCCGGTATTGGGGGCGATTTCGGGTTCATAGAGGGCGATGTGGAACACGGGTTTACCATCCATCAGCGTGTGTAAAGGACGGCATTATACTCCCTGCAGATGAGGCTTTCAGTTACTTTTGCAACACCATTTCTCTTAACTTTCCTTCTTAAACGGTTTGGTATTCAACATTTTTTACTAATTGTGATGTGTTGTTATTGTTTATTTGGATTTATGTTAGTATATTTTTTGTTGCTCAACAGTTAATTATTGTTGATAAATAAGACTATAAAGTAAAGGGAGAGGGATATGTTTAACAATTCAAAGCTGGCTTCGTCAGTTAAACTGGCTCTGGCCTTGGGCGTTGCCTTAAGTACCGTTCCAGTTTACGCAGAAGAACAGGATGACAGCTCTCAGATTGAAAAGATTGCGGTTACAGGTTCTCGTATCGCAAAACCGGAGTTGAGCCAACCGACTCCAATAGTTAGTTTAGGTGCTGATGAAATAGCCAAGTTTGGTAATACCGATTTGGCGAGTATTCTTGCAGAATTGCCTGCCGTTGGTGCTACTGACACTATTATTGGTAACAATAACAGCAATGAGAATGCTGGTCTGAGTTCCGCTGACTTGCGTCGCTTGGGGGCTAACCGTACCTTGGTGTTGGTCAATGGTAAGCGTCACGTTGCTGGTGCTCCTGGTTCTGCTCAAGTGGATCTATCAACAATCCCCTCTGGATTAATTGAGCGGGTTGAAATAATCACTGGTGGAGCCTCCGCCATTTATGGTTCTGATGCTGTTTCCGGTGTTATCAATGTTATCCTGAAGGATAACTATGAAGGGTTTGAATTTGACGCATCTGCGGGGAACTCAACCGAAGGCGTCGGCACCGAGTACCATACTTTCAGTATCTTGGGTGGTGCAGATATTGCGGATGGTAAAGGGAACGTCACCTTCTATGCGGGTTATGACCGTACTAAGGAAGTGATGTCAGAAGCTATTCGCCAGTTTGATTCTTGGGGAACTATTGTTAATCCAGATAACACGGGTGAAGAAGATGGTATCCCTGATCGACTGCGGGTACCTAAGGTTTACTCAGAAATGATCAGCTCTAACGGCGTTATTAACCCGTTCGGTGGTGACCGCTGGGCTTTTGATAATGATGGTAATCCAGTAAGGCAGCCAGATCGTCAAGGTGATAACAGCTTTGCGTTTGGTAATTTCCCCGATGGATGTGAATACTGTTTCAATACCGAAGATTATGAAAACTATATACCTGGGGTAGAACGTATTACGGTTGGTTCTACCTTTAACTATCAAATTACTGACAATATTCAATTTTTCAGTGACTTCAAATATGTGAAAGCTGATATTACCCAACAGTTTCAACCGTCTTTCCTCTTTGGAGACATAGATATCAATGTGGCAGATAATGCGTTCATTGATGAGGATTTGAGGCAGAGCTTACTGGCTTCTGGTCAAGATGTTGTGTCTATGGCCAAGTTCTTTGATGAACTCGGCAACCGTTCTGCAGACAATCGCCGCGAAACCTTCCGCTTTGTTGGTGGTTTCAAAGGTGGCTTTGAATTGAGTAAGACACCATTTGATTACGAGATCTACTATGTATACGGTGAGACAAACAACCGTCGCAGAACTTTGAATGACTTGATTGAAGGGAACCTCTATGCTGCGGTTGACTCAGTGATAGATCCTGTATCTGGAGAAGCTGTTTGTCGTAGTCAATTACCAAGTGCTCAGGGCCCTGATTATGAAGACCCAGCAACTGTGAATAGTGGTGGTTGTGTGGCTTACAATCCATTCGGGCTTGGTCAGGCGTCTGAAGCTGCCAGAGACTGGGTTTCTGCAGACGTCACTCGTGAGGATAAAATCACTCAGGAAGTCATCGGTGGTTCCTTAGTCACAGATTCCAGCGAACTGTTTGAATTGCAGGGCGGACCTATCGATTTGGTGGTGGGCTTTGAATATCGCGAAGAAACTTCAGAGTCCATTACTGACGAGTTTACCAAAGCTGGTTTCCTGACTAATGCTGCGACACCTGACTCATATGGCGAGTATGATGTAACTGAGTACTTCCTGGAAGTGAATGTACCTCTGTTGAAGGACTTAGCTTTTGCCAATGAGTTATCGATAGATGGCGCTTACCGTAAGGCCGATTATTCCCATGCCGGTAACGCAGAAGCTTGGAAGGTGGGTGCTATCTATGCACCTATTGAAGAGTTACGAGTACGAGCCACTTATGGTGAAGCAATTCGAGCTCCAAACATAGGTGAAGCTTTTGACCCGGTATCTCCAGGTTTTGCTCGAGTAGCAGATCCTTGTGATGCAGACAATATCACTGATGATCCGGATCGTGCCGCCAACTGTGCAGCATTGGGGATTCCACCAGGCTTCCAGGCCAATGATAATGTCAGCGTTGATTTGCTTTCCGGCGGTAATCCCGATCTGAAGTCTGAACAATCTACTTCTAAAACCGGAGGAATTGTTTGGCAGCCTAGTTTCGTAGATAGATTATCCTTCTCTGTCGATTACTATGATATTGAGATCAAAGACGCTATCACCTTTGTTGCCGCACAAGATGTGGCCGATAACTGTGTTGATGCGACTGGCGGTCCAGATGCCGGGTATTGTTCTCAAATCGATCGTGACCCAGTTACCAATGATATTACTTTGGTTCGTTCGGGTTATTTGAACGCTGCGGCTTACAACACTCGTGGCCTCGAGTTCCAGGCGAGCTATGCTTTAGATGTGGGACCTGGCGAGTTGAGTATGAACCTCTTGGGAGATCGTCTGTTGGAACTTGAATTATTCGAATTCCAGGATCGTCCTGATGAGATCAACGATGAGAAAGGTGAAGTAGGTGATCCTGAGCTGCAGTTCCGCTTTAGCGCAAGCTATAAGTGGGAAGATTTGACTGTAAGTTGGGCGACTCGTTATATAGATAGTGTTGTATTGTATGACGTATCACCTAATGGTGGTTCTCCAGAAGATGTGGATATCAGTCATATCGGTTCAATGACGACCCATGATCTGTCAGCCACTTATTATATTTCAGATAATATAGTGGTACGAGGCGGTATTCGTAACCTATTTGATGCGGTGCCTCCTGGCTATACCGCAGATCCTAGCTACGATCTTGTTGGACGTCGTTTCTTTGCCGGTGTGAACATCAAGTTCTAATTCGGAAAGTGAAAAAAGTGCTGCAACAATTATGATGCGGCACTTTTTATTGTCTTGCCTAAACCATCATTCCCTGGCGATGGTGATTGTCTGGAATTAGGTGACTACTATAATCGGCCCTTTAAGAAGGCCGATTATTTACGATTGTAGACACGCCGAATTAGAAGAAACCCAAGGGACTGGTGGAGTAACTCACCAGCAGATTCTTGGTATTTTGGTAGTGAGACAGCATCATTTTGTGGGTCTCCCGGCCGATACCTGACTTCTTGTATCCTCCGAAAGCGGCATGTGCCGGGTAGGCATGATAGCAGTTGATCCAGACCCGTCCTGCCTGAATCCCCCGCCCCATCCGCTGTGCCCGATTCATATCCCGGGTCCAGACGCCGGCACCCAAACCATACTGAGTGTCGTTGGCAATGCTGAGAGCTTCTGCTTCATCTTTGAAGGTGGTTACAGCAACGACTGGGCCAAAGATCTCCTCCTGAAATACCCGCATCCGGTTATGGCCACTGAGTATTGTCGGGGTAACATAATAGCCCTGACTCTGGGAGCCCGGCAGATTGTTGGCTTGACCGCCAAGCAGTACTTTGGCGCCTTCATTGCGGCCAATTTCCAGATAGCTGAGTATTTTATCAAACTGCTCCTGTGACGCTTGAGCGCCGACCTGAGTGTCGGTATCCAGCGGATCTCCCTGTTTGATACTCTGGGCTCTGGCGATGACCCGCTCGATAAACTTGTCGTAGATGGACTCCTGGATCAGTACCCGGCTGGGACAGGTGCAGACTTCACCCTGGTTGAAAAAGGCCAGCAACATGCCTTCGACCGCCTTATCCAGATAATCGTCTTCCTGTTCCAGGACATCGGCGAAATAGATGTTGGGGGATTTCCCGCCCAGCTCCACGGTCGAGGGGATTAGTGACTCGGCGGCGCACTTGAGTATGTGGTAACCCACTTCGGTTGAACCCGTGAAAGCCAACTTGGCGATGCGTTTGCTGGTGGCCAGCGCTTGACCCGCCTCGGCGCCAAAGCCGTTGACGACATTAAGCACCCCGGCAGGCAGCAAATCTTGAATCTGCTCCAGCAGTACCATGATGGAAACCGGTGTCTGCTCCGCTGGCTTGAGTACGATACAGTTGCCGGCCGCCAGTGCCGGGGCTATCTTCCAGGCCGCCATTAAGAGTGGAAAGTTCCAGGGAATGATCTGCCCAACCACGCCCAAAGGTTCGGGAAAGTGATAGCTGACCGTGGTGGCATCAATATCGGCAGCGCTGCCTTCCTGCGCGCGAATACAGCCGGCAAAGTAACGGAAGTGGTCCACCAACAGGGGTAAGTCGGCATTGAGGGTTTCCCTGACCGCCTTACCGTTTTCCCAGGTTTCGGCCACTGCCAGCATCTCCAACCTCTGCTCTACTCGATCGGCAATGCGCAGTAGCAGATTGGCCCGTTCGGTGACTGAAGTCTTGCCCCAACTCTCTTTGGCGGCATGGGCCGCATCCAGCGCCAACTCGATATCCCGGGCGTCAGAGCGGGCGGCCTGACAGAAGACTTCGCCGGTGACCGGGGTACGGTTATCAAAGTATTGTCCGCCAACCGGCGCGAGCCACTTTCCACCAATAAAATTGTCGTACTTATCCTTGAACTGCAGCAGGGCACCCTGAGTGCCGGGTTGGGCATAAATCATGGTGAGTTTCCTCGTCTTGTTGAAAGATTTTTCTTGTATTTATCTGTTCGGCCACAGCGGCCTTGGCTCAGGTAAACGCAAAGGCCGGGCCAGTGTGAGCCTGCTTGTTCATTTATTGTGCTAACAGTATGATGAAAAACTAAATTTGCGATTGCTGTATCTTGGCGTGGTGCCGGGTACTCGAGTTGTCTATCGCGCAAACTGTGGCAAAAAGGTACACACAGGTGTACCAGAATGGAGCAGGGCTATGACACTCAAGACCCATTCCCAATCCTGGTTATCAGCTTCCTGGCAACGTTGCCAGGGGGCCGGGCTCAATCCCGCCGCCATACCCGATGAACTCAGGCTCAATACTGCAGCCCTTGATGAGCGGCGCCAGCGCCATGGCCGGCTGCTGCAAGCCGTGGAGCACAGTGCACTGCCACTGTTCAATCAACTTATGGGGCGAACCCAGAGCCGGCTCATCCTCTCGGATCCTCAAGGTTTTGTGCTGCATCACTGGGGCGTGAGCCGCTACTCACAAAAGCTTGCCAATATTGCCCTGGATACCGGGGTCAACTGGATGGAGCAATACAAGGGGACCAATGCCATAGCCGCGGCACTCAGCGAACGCCAGTGTGTTTCGGTTATCGGTGAGCAGCACTTTATCAAGAGCCACAGATTTATGAGTTGCACCGCCAGCCCGCTGTTTTCCCCGGACGGTGAGTTGCTGGGAGCCTTGGATATCACCAGTGAGCAGCAAATCCATACCCCAAAGACAGCCATCTTGGTGTCCAGTTTGGCGCAGCAGTTGGAGCTGGCCTTATTGTGCCGACTCCCCGGCGCTGCTGTTCGATTGGATCTGGCGCCGCAGAAGGCCCTGTTGCATTCAGGCTGGCAAGGCGTATTGGTGCTCGACCTTGATGGACGGGTGCTGGGCGCCAACCCTATGGCAAGGCAGTTGCTCAAAGGCATCAACCTGGGCCAAATTCATCAGGCCTTGTCCCCTCAGGTATTGAGCCGGGGCAGCGGCCGCTTGCAGCAGGGATTGGTGTTCAGAACCCAGGCGTTGGAGCTGCCTCAACATACCAAGCCTGTGGTTCGAGCGAGCCAGAGCCGAGAAAGCCAGAGCGGAGAAAGTAGCGCTGCTTTTAAAGAACCCAGGTTGGAGCAAGCCTGGCAGCAGGCGCGTAAGGTGTTGGCACGAAATATCCCTTTGCTGATCCTGGGGGAAACCGGAGTGGGCAAGGAGCAGTTTGTCAAACAGCTGCATGTGCAAAGTCCCAGGCACCAGCAGCCTTTTGTGGCGGTCAACTGCGCCGCGATCCCGGCGGAGCTGGTGGAATCAGAGCTGTTTGGTTATCAGGCGGGTGCTTTTACCGGAGCTTCCAGGCAGGGATATGTCGGCAAAATACGTCAGGCGCACCAGGGATCCCTGTTTCTGGATGAAATAGGCGAGATGCCCCTGGCGGCCCAGAGCCGTTTGCTTAGGGTGTTGCAGGAGCGCGAGGTGGTGCCCATTGGCAGTAATCAGGCACACAGCGTCGACATTCAGGTGATTGCCGCCACTCATATGGACTTACCAGCATTGGTGCAGCAGGGGGCCTTTCGCGCCGATCTCTATTACCGGCTCAATGGCTTGCAGGTCACACTGCCTGCATTGCGCCAGCGAAGCGACCTGCGGCGTCTGATCCACAAATTGCACCAGCGCTATCGAGTTCGGCCCCAGAGCCTGTGTCCTGTGCTGGAGCAGCGATTGCTGCAATATCATTGGCCGGGAAACCTACGGGAGCTGGATAACCTGATGCAGGTAGCCTGTTTGATGGCCGAAGAGTTCCCTGAACTCAACTGGCAAACGCTGCCTGAGAGCCTGCAGCAGACCTTGGGTACTGCAGAAGAGGCGATTGCCGGCTTGGCACCCGCGCCGGGCAACAATCTGCACAGCCAAATGCAGACGCAAATTCGCGACACCTGGCTAGCCTGCAATGGTAACGTCAGTGAAGCGGCACGCCGTTTGGGGATTAGCCGAAACACCCTATACCGTAAGCTTAAGGCGTTGGCGCTGAAGTAGTTTTAGATGTTGATATTTTGTTAATATACTCGCAGTAGTACAGTCAATGATTGAGGCCAGTGCAACAGATTGGGATTATTGAATGTGAACCAAGCCTCGAAATAGCCCATGAGTTGCACGCCTCGACACTCTGCGAATTATCCGATGTCTCGGCGGTGGTTTTTCCACTAGTCTTGAATCCATATTTTCAACAGCAGGAGCGGTAATCATGTTTAAGGCACTCGTATTGACCCAAAACGATAAACGGACCCAGGCCCAGATAACCCAATTGGAGGACAGCGATCTGCCTGAGGGGGATGTCCTGGTCGATGTTGCCTACAGCTCACTGAACTACAAAGACGGCCTGGCGGTAACCGGGCTTGGCAAGATTATCCGTCAATTCCCCATGGTGCCGGGTATCGACTTTGCCGGTGTGGTGCGGGAGTCAGCCCACCCGGATTATGAGCCAGGCGATGAGGTTATCCTCACCGGCTGGGGCGTTGGCGAAAATCATTGGGGCGGTATGGCCGAGAGTGCCAGAGTCAAGGGTGACTGGCTGGTGCCTATGCCACTGGGTTGCACAGCCGCCAAGTCGATGATGATAGGCACCGCCGGTCTCACGGCCATGCTGTGTGTACAAGCGCTGCAGCAAGCTGGGATCAAACCGGAAGATGGCGAGGTGCTGGTAACAGGTGCCAGTGGTGGGGTCGGCTCGGTGGCCGTGACGCTGCTGGCTAAACTCGGCTTTAAGGTTGTCGCCGGTACAGGCCGCCTGGAGCAGAATGCGGCTTGGCTCAAGCAGCTTGGCGCCAGCGATTTAATTGAGCGCAGCGAGCTTGAGCAGGATGCCAGACCATTGGATAAGCAGCGCTGGGCCGCCGTAGTGGATACCGTAGGGAACAAGGTGCTGGCCAGCGCATTGTCACAGCTGAATTATGGTGGGGTTGCCGCGATTTGCGGCCTGGCGGGTGGCTTTGCCCTGCCAACCACGGTAATGCCCTTTATTCTTCGTGGCGTCAGCCTACTGGGAATAGACTCGGTGCAGTGCCCGGCCGCCAAACGCCGCGCTGCCTGGGAGCAGATAGTGGCTCTGTTGCCTGAGAGTTACTATCAAGAGGCTTGCCATGAAATCACTCTGGAGCAGGTACCCGAGGCCGCAGCGCAAATCGTTAAAGGTGAAATCAGCGGCCGCACTCTGATTAAAGTCGGCTGATCCTCGCCTACAAAAGGGGGCCTCTGGGCCCCCAACAGTTTGTTGTGACTTGTCCTGAATACAGTTAGGCCCCAACAATACGGCTCCAACCCAGCTTTTTTGTTGATATTCCCTCTTATTGAGTCGGTGCTTGGCTAACTTTGACTTAGATTAGCTTTTGAGTTTGAGAAAGAGCCAAAGTCATAGCGGTTTATCAGTCGCTCTCATTTCCCCCTGATTTCTTGCCTGTCTTGTGGGCTGTGGCGAAGTTTGGAAACCGTTCCAAAAAATGTCACTTGTCCAGCTTTGCGGTTAAAACCCAAGCCAGATGTCATTTTTAAATGTTGCCCTTTTGTTTAAAAAGCAACTGACGCTTAACTCCCGTTTTGGAATTGATTCCATCCCTAAGATGCCAGTGTCGATTAAAACGAAAAAGGTGATGACAGATGAGCAAAGTAGATCTGCTGGGACGCCGTAACTTTATTAAGGGCGTTGGCGCCGCTGCCGGAGTTGCCGTGGCTGCTCCCGTGTTGGCTGTATCGGAAAAAGCCACGGATGTGAGTTGGGATAAAGAAGTTGAAGTGCTGATTATCGGTTCAGGGTTTGCCGGTTTGGCAGCGGCCATTGAGGCGACCCGCAAAGGCGCCAAAGATGTGCATATCTTTGAAAAAATGCCTTATTTCGGTGGTAACTCTGCCATTAACGGTGGCTTGTTCGCCGCACCGGGTACACCTATGCAGCAACAGGAAGGTGTCAAGGATTCAGTAGAACAGATGGTTGCCGATCAGTTGAAATCGGGCCGGGGTATCGCCGATGAGGAACTGCTGCGTCATGTGGCTTCACACGCGGTGGAAGCCTTGCAGATGACCCTGGATGCCGGCGCCGAATACCATCCTTACCTGCAACAATTGGGTGGTCACTCGGTTGCCCGTACTTATCAAACCGCGGTCAGTTGCGGCGCAGGTATTACCCAGCCTTTGTATAAAGAGTGCCAGCGTATCGGAGTCAAGACCCATAACCGCTCCAAGTTTGAGGGCTTTGTCCTCGGCAAGGATGGTCGCGTCGAAGGGGTGAAGATGCGTCAGGGTTATTACTTCGGCGAAGAGGACTCTGGCAAGTTGGTGTATATCAAGTCCAAGCGCGGTGTCTTGATGGCAACCGGTGGCTTTGCCCAGAATATCGGCCTGCGAATGGCGCAGGATCCGACTCTGACCCATGAAGTGGGTTGTACCAATACTCCCGGCGCCACAGGTGAAGGTATGTTGGAGATGTTCCGTCTCGGCGCTGTGCCTGTGCATCTGGCACATATTCAGTCCGGGCCCTGGGCCTCTCCCGATGAGGGCGGTTTTGGCTATGTCTCCAACTATTCCATTTTCAACTTCCCTCATTCAATTGCGATTAACCGCATGACGGGTAAGCGCTTTATGAATGAAATTGCCGACCGCAAGACCCGCGCCGATGCCGAGTTGGCCTGTCGCGACGCCAAGGGAGAACCGCTGCCACCTATCTTGATCACCAGCTACAAGGACTCCAAACAGCACCCCAATACCGCCAAGGTGCTCAAATACAATGTGGGATGGAAGTTTGACTCACTGGAGGCACTGGCCAAGCACTTTGAGGTGCCTTTGAAACCGCTTAAGGCACAAATCGAAGAGTACAACCGTTATGTCAAGAGCGGTGAAGACAAGCAGTTTGGCAAGAACATGACCAAGGCAAAAGATAAGTATATTGAAGCGCCTTTCACTGTGGTGCGTCTGTGGCCTAAGGTGCACTACTGCCAGGGCGGAGTCCAGGTGAACACCAAGGCTGAAGTCAAAGACAGCCTCACAGGTAAGCCGGTTGCCGGACTCTATGCCGCAGGGGAAGTCTGTGGCGGCATCCATGGCGTTAGCCGCCTGGGAAGCTGCTCTATCCCCGAATGTATGGTGATGGGTATGACTGCGGCCCGCAGCATGATGCAAGCCTGAATTGAACGGTGAGAGAGGACTCAATAATGAAGAAAGCAAACTTAGTATGGGCACTGCTGTTGGCAGGGCTAACTTCGGTATCGGTTCATGCCGTTCAGCAGCGCGATTATCACAAGGCAGTGATAGGCAAGGATTGCAAGGTATGCCACGACCAAGGGATTAAGCAGTACCCTTCAGATGGTGCCTGCCTGAAGTGCCACGATGTCGATGAGCTGGCAAAAAAGACAGCCCGCAGTGGTGAGGACAGATGGCAAAATCCCCATGACAACTTGCATTATGGTAAAGACTTGCCTTGTGTTGAGTGTCATGGTGAACACCAGCCTAAAAAACCTCTGTGCAGTAATTGCCATACCTTTAAATACGATAAACATAAGGAATAATGAAAGGGTTTATATGCTGCCTCAAGTTTCCTCCACCGGCAGCATGACCCGTATATATCTTTGATTAAAATAGTCCCTGCAACTGCTGTTTTAATTCAATGATAGGCTCACTTGATCACAAGTGGGCCTTTTTTGTTTGCTGGCTCACAACTCTTTTTCATTCTGTTATCTTTTTTGTTGCCTGTGTTCAGACAACATTTTTGGAATGGATTCCAAGTATATGCTTCGCCTGATATTTACTCTAAATATAATTGAGGTTCCAGGTGATGAATAAGAAGCTAATACTAATTTCACTGCTGATTTCCAATACGGCGATGGCAGAAAAGTTACCGGATTTTTTAGACCCGGCTGATATTGAAAATGCAAGCTTTGTTTGTTTGGGTGAAACACCAGAGTATTCCAAACAAGATCAAAAATATATCGATATTCTCTGGGATGAAACCTTGCGTTATTTAAATGGCTTTGCCCAGGCGCTCACCAATGGCGAGCAAGCTCATTGCCTGAACTCGGATGAGGCTATTTACGACACCAGCGCCGGTGGACAAAAGTTCTGTGTAATGGATCGCCGCGATATGCAGCTGATGGTGAAAAATATCTATCAGGTATTGCACAATCCTCAAAGTGCCAAAACTTGTTTCGGGGCTCGCCGTGATGTCAATTGGATCTACAGCCCAGGTGGGGAACTGGAGCAAAAATCCCCGGTGGCTCAGTGGGCGAAACGCATGAGTTTTAATGAATTCTTCAAGCAGAAAGTCACCAATAAACAGGTGCAAAAGCAGGGAAAAATCTTTACTGATAACTTCTACAAAATGGTCACAGGTGATGAGGTGAAGATGCCATCGGCTTTCCCCTATGACATCAGCGCCAACGCCTTGCCCAACCTGTGGGCCGCTGCCGGTTGGTTCCCCATGTATGCCGAAGAAAGCAAGCGCAATGACAGGAACTTCAATAATGTTCGTGGCGGTTATGCTTATGCAGAGATCTTCGGTCACTGGGGACTACTGAGAATTGACAGCATCAATGGTGAGAAAGTCGGCGCCGAAGTAGGTATGACAGTACAGTCGGTCGATACTCTTTACCCGTTTCACAATCATGCCATTTCTGAAATGTACTACAACATGAGGCTGCCGGCTTGCACCAATCAGTTCAAGAGCCTGGCAATTAAAGCCGATTCACCTTTGTTGGAAACTGTAAAAGAGAATGACAAGATGCGCCGGGTCCGCTTCGATGCCGGGCAACCCAATGTCGATGCCATGTGGCTTTCCGGCAGCAGCGAACGCGATCCCCTGTTGTATTTTCACCAGAACACCATCCATGCCTTCGATGTTGATGGCAGCTGTGAAGCCAAGCCGGAAGAGAGAGCGATAGTCTCGGTTTGGGCCAGAAGCAATGCCCACGACAAACGCAATGACTATGGTACAACACTCTTGTGTGAATCAGCGCAGCAGCCGGGCACACCGGCCAAAAAGGGCGAAACCATTCAGTGCGATCTGAGTAAGCTCAAGTGGTAGTTAATCAAGATGAAAGCCGGCATTAGCCGGCTTTCATCTTATTCTACGGTCGTGTTTCTATTTTTGAGATTGGCCTTCAACAGGGCGATGAGTTGATTGCAGGCTTCAGTCTGGCTCTCCGGATTGAGATAGAGAGATTCATTAAACACGGGCAAGGGAGGGAGATCATGCTCTATGGGATCGAGGATCTGCATCTTGTCGTTGATCCTGAATTCGGCAATCGGAGCTATGCTCAAATCATTTTCAACCGCCATGCACAAGGCTTGGGGAGAGGGGGTAGAAAGCAGCACATTGATGGGCCGCATCGACAGTTGGTGGTTGGCAAACACCTGAGCTCTGATGGGGCAGTTTTCCGGGTAAAGTGCCATGGGAATCGTTTCCCGTTTATGAGCACTGCCGTTCTTGGCGGCCACCCAATGAAAACGTCGTTCGAACAGGAGCTCTCCCTGCACCGGAGGCTGCCAATGGGTCGCCACTATCAGGTCGAATTCCCCTTGATGCAACCGCTTATACAGATTGCCGCTGACATCTGTGTCTATGACCAACTCAATACAGGTGAACTCACGGACAAATTCCAGCAGGCAGTTGTCCAGATAATAGGTAATATAATCTGTGGGAACGCCAAGGCGAATCACTTCGCGATTCTGGCAGTCTTTCAGCTCATCCAGGGCCTGGGTGTTGAGTTGCATCATCTTATAGGCGTAGTTGAGCAGGGTATTGCCGGATTCGGTCAGCACCACGCCTCGATTGTCTCGGAGCAACAGCGGTTGACCGACACTTTCTTCCAGCTTTTTGATCTGTAAGCTCAATGCCGACGGGGTGCGACAGACTTTTTCTGCAGCCTTGGATAAATTGCCGCATTCGGCCACAGCAATAAAACTCTCGAGCAATTCTATTTTTAACATTGGCTATTGGCGTGACTCATAATGGTATCAGTATTACTCAATATCGCAGTCGCAGAAAGCTTGTTACTATTTTATTGTGAAGTTGGGATAGTTTGTATTTAAGCTTTGCTCAGGAGTGGCCAATGGGAAAATGGGAACGACGGGGAAACTATTTGGTTGAAGTGGCGCAACGTTGTTTAAGAGGACAGAAGACTTTTGGTTTATGTCGTTCTCATCTTGTTGAAGCCAGCCAAATATCCAAAGGCACTGTATATAATCATTTCACTACAGAAGCCGATCTCATGGTGGCAGTAGCTTGCAGTGAATATGAGTATTGGCTCAAGCAGGCCAAACAGGATGAAATACAATATAAAGACCCTCTGGAAAGGTTTATATTTCATCATTGTCAGCGGCTCTATGAAGTCTTGTCGACAAATAAATTTGTCATTGAGCGGATAATGCCGAATCAAGCTCTGTTGTTGTTGGCGACCGAGTTTTATCGGCATGGCTGTGAAAGACGTTTCGATGAATATATGCAGTGGAATGCCAAGACCATTTCCGCTGTGGGAGAGGTGCCAGGATTCGATCGGGTCGAGCTGGTGATGAGTTATCTGCGTGGCGCCATGATCAATACCGACGATGCCTGCAAGGCCCACGACGACCCGCAGCTCTATTACCAGTTCAGTTATGCGCTGATCCATCTGATGGGGCACTCAGATAAGCGCAGCCCCTCCAAGCAACAGTTTGCCGCCTGGCTAAGCCGCCAACCCAGTCTGGAGTATGAGCCTGAAGGTCTCAGTCGCGTGGTAAATGGATGACGACCTCAAGCCCACCTTGGGCGCGATTGCTTGCCTGGATATTGCCGCCGTGGGCTTGCACTGCGGCATCGGCAATGGCCAATCCCAGCCCCCAACCGCCACTCTCTCTTTCCCTGGCTGAATGCGGTCGATAGAAGGGCTTGAAAATAGCCTCCAACTCAGACTCCTCAATACCCGGGCCGTCGTCAGTAATGCTTATCTCTACCCATGGCCCCTTGGCCCCGGCGCAGATATTTACCTGGGTACGGCAGTAGCGGATGGCGTTGCGCAGCAGGTTTTCAATCGCCCGTGACAGCGGTCTTGGGTAGATGGGCAGCTCCAGTTCTTCCGGTATCAGGATGCTGAGTTCCTTTTGCTGCTGTTCGGCTTCAAATTCGGCATCGTCCAGTACCTGGCTCAGTGATTCGGCCAACCCCACCTTCAGCTTGTTGTCCTGTGCCTTGAGCTTCACCCGGGAAAGCTCCAGCAGCTCGGCAATCATTTTTTCCAGTTGGTCGGCCTCATAGGCGATACGTTCGGCTTCATCTCCGGCCATCCCCTTCTTGCGCGCCAGGGCCAGTGCCAATTGCAGCCTGGTCAACGGAGTTCGCAGCTCATGGGAGATGTCGCTTATCAGTCGCTGCTGATTATTGACCATGGTTTCGATGGCGGCCGCCATGCTGTTGAAGGCCTGGGCCAGTTCGCCGATTTCGTCGTGACGTCCGGCCGTGGCATCGTCGACCCGGCTGTTCAATTGCCCCAGCGCCAGAGCGTTGGCACTCTGTTTCAACGAACGCAGCGGCTTGCCCAGGTGCCAGGCCAACAAACCACAGAGCAACCCTGAAAGCAGAATCGCCAGCGACAATGTCAGTAACTTGTGTTCAATAAAGAAAAAGAACCAGGGCATGGGGTGGTGATCCGGCAACCGGCCATAAAGGGCATAGGGGGTGCCGTTAACCTTAAAATCGAACGGGCCGAATATCAGTTCATCGCGAAACTGGTGTGAAATGGGTGCGTTGGCTTCCTCCGCCATCAACATAAAGCGGCGCATGCCTTTGGACACTCTGTGAGTGTTGATTATCTGTCCCTGCTCATTGACCAGATAGATGCGAATTGGCTTGCCTTCCATGCTGCGTCTGCGCTCCCAATGGTGCAGAAAGCGGCCATTCAACTTGGCCGGTTCCTGTTGCAGCTCATCGGCGACCTGAGACAAGACCTCCCGCAGTTTAGGCGGCATTGGGGCCCTGTCATGGTTTTGCTGCAGCAGCGGCAGCATGCCAACAGCAAGAATGATCAGGCTGCTGCAGAGCCAAAAGCCCAGCAGCAGTTTGATAAAGAGGCGATTGGGCAGGGAAAATGACTTCATCAAGGGATCCAGATATAGCCTTTGCCACGTATGGTCTTGACCCTGGGACGACCGTCGCTGCGTTCCGGCAGTTTCTTGCGCAGGTTGGAAAGGTGCATGTCCAGGCTGCGATCAAAGGGCATCAGTTTTTTGCCAAGCACGGTTTCACTCAGTTCGTCTTTACCTATCAGTTCTCCGGCCTGATTGGCCAGGGTGTAGAGCAGGCTGAACTCAGTGCCGGTCAGCAGCAATAACTGTTCATTGCAATAGGCTTCCTGACGGGCGGAGTCCAGGCTGAGATCGCCTATGGTTTGAATACCGCTCTGGGGAATGTCCTGCGGGGTGATATTGGCGCGGCGTATGATGGCGCGGATCCTGGCTACCAGTTCCCTGTCATTGAAAGGCTTGGGCAGATAGTCGTCTGCGCCTATCTCCAGGCCAACCACTCTGTCTATCTCATCACCGCGGGCGGTAAGCATAAGCACAGGGGTTTGTTTCTTGCCACGCAGTTCCCTGAGCACTTCGAAGCCATTGAGCTTGGGCAGCATCACATCCAGCAGGATCAGGTCGTAATCATTGGCAATCGCCAGTTCCAGGCCGCTCTGACCATCATGGGCCAGTGTCAGCTCAAAGCCTTCCAGCTCCAGTAATTGCCCCAAGAGTTCGGCCAGGCCCAGGTCATCGTCTATCAATAAAATTCGGCTCATTTATACGCCTCACACAATTTCTCTCTGCCGAGTATACCCGCTTTTGAGTCAACTGCGGTTTAGCTGTGTAAGTCTGGGTAAAGATACGGATCTTCAACCAGGATAACCAAGCTTTACAGTGCTTTACTCAGTTTGAACCCACACTTACACATAGAGGACTAGACTGGAAGACGTCAAATACTTCCCGACCGAGAACGAGGATACTCTTATGAAGACTTCAATCAAAGCAAGCTTGCTGGCCCTGATTGCCGGCACCACTCTGATGGCTGGCGCTGCACAAGCCGGTAACGGCTACGGCGATTGCCCACACAGTGACGGCGACCGTGGTTATCATCACATGAAGGGCGAGCGCGGCTATCACCATATGAAAGGCGGCAAGGGCCATTTCGGCATGTTTGGCCTACGAGGTCTGGATCTGACCGACGCCCAGAAAACAGAGATTAAGGCGTTGATGGACCAGCACAGAAGCAGCATGTCACGTCCTGACAAGGAAACCCGTGCAGCGTACAGAGCCGAAATGCAGGCACTGATGACCTCAGGCAACTTCGATGAAGCCAAGGCCAAAGAGATTATCGAGCAGCGTCAGCAGGTGCGTGAACAACACATGCTGGAGCGGATGAAGCTGCACAACCAGATCTATAACCTGCTGACTCCGGAACAACAAGCCAAGTTCAAGGAGCGTATGGATAGACGTGGTGAGCGCCCTGAGCCTATCCAGGATTAAATCTGCTACTATGGGCTCAGTGACTCCCGACCGCTGAGCCTTTGAATGACAACGACTTCCCGCTACGAGTTTTGGGTTAAATTGGCGAGCCGCGCCGCAGTGGCGACCGCGATTACCCTGATCCTGATAAAACTGGCCGCCTGGCTCTGGTCCGGGTCGGCCAGTATGCTGGCCTCTCTGACCGACTCCTTTGCCGATGCCCTGGCTTCCATAGTCAACTTTATTGCCATTCGCTATGCCTTGGTGCCTGCCGATCAGGAGCACAGGTATGGTCACGGTAAGGCTGAGCCGCTGGCGTCTTTAGCCCAATCGGCCTTTATTATGGGGACGGCATTCCTGCTGCTGTTTCACGGCGGCGAGCGCCTGGTTAATCCCATGCCTTTGACCCATGCCACTTTGGGCGTTGTGGTGTCCATTATTGCCATAGTGCTGACCTTGGCCTTGGTCATGCTGCAGAAACGGGCGCTGGCGGCCACCAAGAGTACAGTGGTCGAGGCCGATGCCCTGCACTATAAGTCAGATCTGTTTCTCAACGGTGCCGTGCTGTTGGCGCTGGTTTTGGCGCAATACGGCTGGTGGTGGGCCGATGGTCTGTTTGCGGTATTGATCGCCCTTTACATAGGTCAACAAGCCTGGTCGCTGGGGTATCGCTCGATTCAGGCCTTGCTCGACCGGGAGCTTGATGATGAAACCCGGCTGCGTATTCGGCAATTGGCCGAGCAGGATACTCAAGTGCGTGGCATTCATGACTTGCGTACCCGTCAGGCGGGCAAGACCACCTTTATTCAACTGCATCTGGAGCTGGACAAAGACCTGAGCCTGCAACAGGCCCATGCCATAGCTGTGGCCACAGGCGAGCGGATCCGCGCCGACTTTGACCATGCCGAGGTGATCATTCACCAGGATCCTGTGTAGCGGGCGGCCATGGCACATTAGGGTTTCTGGCTGAACGCCTGCTGACAAAAAGGGTTTAATTTTGCAGCAATATTGTTGCAACTGTTTGTTTCTATTAATATCACTGCGACTTTCAATCGCTAAAAGGATTTATCAATGAAACAAGCAGCACTGGCTTTAGGGGTCTCTATGGCGGCCGCACCTCTGGCTCAGGCTCAGGACGACTCAGGTTTTTATGTAGGCGGCCAGATTGGCCAGGGAAAGCTTGAGCTTAAGGATAGTAACTTCAGCGAGTCCGGAGTAGGCTTCGGCGCTTACGGTGGTTACCGGTTCAACTCCTGGTTTGCCCTCGAGGCCAACCTCTTGGTGGCAGACAACCTGGATAGCGACAATCTGGATATCCTCAGCGGTTACACCAGCATAGCGCCCAAGTTTACTTGGCAGCTTAATGACACCTTTTCCCTCTATGCCAAGGCGGGTATTGCCCGCGGATTGGTGCGTGTCGATAACGGTTACTGGGAAGAGGATTTTGACGGCTATGGTTGGCTTTATGGTTTGGGGCTGGACGCCGCTCTGACAGAGCGCCTACATCTGCGTCTGGGTTATGAAATGCTCAAGGTAGAGCTGGATTCTGAATTCAATTATGGCGCCCGCGATCTGGACACAGACATGTCCAACCTGGCGTTGGGGCTACACTGGCAGTTTTGATATCGCTGTTCAGTTAGAAAAGGATGCCAAACGGCATCCTTTTCTATTGCGGGAAGGTCTCCGACGCAGGGGTCAGTCCATTGCCAGCTCTTTAAGCTTGCGGGTCAGGGTGTTGCGGCCCCATCCCAGGCGTTTGGCGGCTTCCTGTTTGTGGCCCTGGGTATGCTCCAGCGCGGTTTCCAGCAAGATGCGCTCAAACGCGGGTTGGATTTCGGTCAGCAGATCGCTCTCGCCCTGTGACAGGCGCATATCCAGCCACAATTTCAGGGCGTTTTGCCAATCCTGGGATGGGCCGGCACTGCCTTGAGGTGCCTTGGGCTCCTTGAACAGCTCAGGCGGCAGATCCTGAGGGATAATTTCCTGGCCCGAGGCCATCACGGTCAACCAGCGGCAGGTATTTTCCAACTGACGCACGTTGCCGGGCCAGGGTAGTTGCTGCAGCTTTGCGGCGGTTTCCGGGGTGAGTATTTTGGCCTCTACCCCAATCTCTTTGGCAGCACTGGCCAGGAAATGGCGCGCCAGCTGCGGAATATCTTCCCGCCGCTGTGATAGCGGTGGCAGATGGATTCGAATCACGTTCAGGCGGTGGAACAAGTCTTCCCGAAAGCCCCCCTTGAGTACCAGTTGCTCCAGATCCTGGTGGGTTGCGGCAATGATCCTGACATCGACCTGCACCGGAGAGTGGCCGCCGACCCGATAGAATTGGCCATCGGCCAGCACCCGCAGCAGCCGGGTCTGTACGTCCAGCGGCATATCGCCTATCTCATCGAGAAACAGGGTGCCGCCATTGGCCTGTTCAAACCGGCCCTGACGCACATTGGCGGCGCCGGTGAAGGCGCCTTTCTCGTGGCCGAACAGCTCGGATTCGATCAGCTCCTTGGGGATGGCCGCCATATTGAGGGCGATAAAGGGTTTGTCTTTGCGTGGACTGTGTTTGTGCAGCGCCCCGGCAACCAACTCTTTACCCGTACCTGACTGACCGTTGATCAGCACACTGATAGATGAGCGCGACAAACGGCCTATGGCGCGAAACACCTCCTGCATCGCGGGGGCTTCGCCTATGATCTCAGGTGCCTTGACCTGAGGCTCGGCGGCCGCAGGTGCCTGCTCGGTGGCATGGTTGAGCGCCCGCTCTACCAGGGCAATCGCCTCATCTATGTCGAAGGGTTTGGGCAGATACTCGAATGCCCCGGCCTGATAGGCGCTGACGGCACTGTCGAGATCTGAATGGGCCGTCATTATGATCACCGGGATATGGGGATAATGCAGGCCGATACGCTCCAGCAGGGTGAGGCCATCGGTTCCCGGCATGCGGATATCCGAGACTATGACTCTGGGCTGGGAGATTTCCAGCGCCTGCCACAGTGACTCGGCGGCGGCAAAGCTGGCGCAACTGAGTTTGGCGCCTTGCAGTGCCCGTTCCAGCACCCAACGAATTGAACTGTCATCATCGAGGATCCAAACCTGTTCACTCATATTGTTTCCTCTCTTGTTAGCCGCTGTGGTTGTTGATCGGCAATGTCAGGCTGAACTCTGTGTGTCCCGGGGCCGAATCGCAGTCGATACGGCCGCCGTGGAGCCTGGCAATATTGTGGGCGATGGATAGCCCCAGGCCGTTGCCGTCCTTGCGGCCTGTGACCATGGGGTAAAACAGGGTATCCACCAGTTCCGGGGCAATACCCGGGCCGTTGTCTATGATTGACAGCACCAGCACCAACTTGTGTCTCTGGTTGCCTATGGTGACCTGATGGGCAGTGCGGGTGCGGATCATGATATCGCCGCCCTGATGCTCCAAGGCTTGTACTGCATTTTGCACTATGTTGAGGATTGCCTGTTGCAGTTGATCTTCATCCATAGGCAAGTCCGGAATCGAGGGGTCGTAATCCTGGCGCAGATGTATCTGTTGCGGCAGGGTCACACTCACCAGGTTGATCACCTTTTGCAGCACCAGATGGATATTCTGCAGCTTGTGCTGCGATGGTTTCTGCGGCCCCAGCAATCGGTCGACCAGGGCGCGCAACCTGTCGGCCTGCTCTATGATGAGTGTGGTGAACTCCTTGAGCTGCGGCTCGCTAAGCTCGCGGGACAAGAGCTGCGCCGCGCCGCGCAGTCCACCCAGCGGGTTTTTAATCTCATGGGCCAGATTGCGCACCAGATATTGAGCCGCCTGCTGCTGGGCATCCAGGGTCAACTGCTGGTGAATGCGCCGCTGCTGATCCACCTGTCTGAGTTCCAACAGGCTCAAGGGTTTGAGCTGTTCTCCCTGCTCCAGAGGGATCAGTGTCATATCCACAGTGTGATGCTGGCCATCCAGGCTGATGAGCTGGGCGGTATTGACCGTCAACCCCTGACGTTCCAGCACCGCGCTTTGCAGCACTCTGGGTTCAACTCCTATGGCATGCAGATGCTCTGTTAGTACCTGCTCCTGCAACCTGTGGCTGGAGACGCCCAGCAACTGCTCGGCAGCGGCGTTGGCATAGCTGGGGAGCAGGTCACTGTCGATGACCAGAACGGCAGTGGCCAGATGATTGAGCAGGATATTTGTGTCCATTGAGTTTCCCATAGCAGGATTGCACCATAATGGTGCACCAATTCGGTGCAGGCCGCAAGCCAACAACTCTGTGGACTAACTCGAAAAACCAAGTAGCTAACTTATTGAAATAAATTTAGTTACTTGGCTTTGGGCCTTTCCCGGGAGCCGGGAAGGCGGGTTGCATCAGTCCGGCTTGGTGCAGAAAAATGGTTATGGGACTACTGGATGCAAGGACTTTGCCGTTTTGTTGCACTGCCTTGAGTTGCAGCGTGTGTTCGCCGCGGTCGATATCCTTGAGCTGGAAGAGATTGCTGCGCTGAGCGTCGCTGGAGGAGATGCCGTCTATGTAGAGTTGCAGAAAATGACCCGAAGCCAGCTCCGGCTCTACCTCTACCTGAACCTGAAAATCACCGGCGTTATCGCGAATGGTTTCCTCATGCTGTGGTGAAAGTATCTTTAACGCATAGCCGACCTGTTCCACTTCTATGGGATCGGGCAGAGGTTTAGGCGTTTCCAGGCTTATTTGATTCTGGGTCTTGTCGGTGAATTCCACTGCCTGGGCTTGGGGGTTGGGCTCATCGCTGTAATGCACCTTGCCATCTTTATCGACCCACTTATAGACAGTCGCCTGGGCAACCAGCGACAGCAATGCCAGGCTGATTATCATCAGAGTACGCATAAAGACTTCCCTTGTTATGCAGTTGTGAACTTGCTTCAGATTAGCCTGTTTATTGGCAAAAATCACTGCCTTTAAAGGCTGGCCTGAAAAACCTGTCGGCTCAGCTCAAGGTCGACCCGGCCGTCCTCTCCCAGTTGGGTCAGCCCCTGGCGTTCAAGGTTCTCCAGCAGCGGCGCTATGGCCTCATGGCCTATGCCATAGTCACTGAGGTGAGTCTGGAGCCCCATGGATTCGAAGAACTGCCGGGTCAGCTCTATGGCTGCATCTATGCGTTGCTCCTCGCTGCCGTCGCTGAGTTGCCAAACCCGCTCGGCATACTGCAGCAGCTTGGCGTGTTTGGCGGCCTTTCTCAGGCGCAGCATAGTCGGCAGCAGTATGGCGAGGGTCACGGCATGATCCAGGCCGTGGCGCACCGTCAGTTCGTGACCCAGTTTATGGGTCGACCAGTCTTGCGGAACACCTGTGCCGATCAGGCCGTTGAGCGCCATGGTAGCGCTAAACATGATATTGGCGCGCACCTGATAGTTTTCGGGCTCTGCCAGCGCCTTGGGGCCTTCCTCTATCAGAGTGAGCAGCAGGCCTTCGGCAAACCTGTCCTGCACCTTGGCGTCGACCGGGTAAGTCAGGTACTGCTCGGTCACGTGCACAAAGGCATCCACCACACCGTTGGCAATCTGTGGTTGCGGTAGGCTGAAACTCAGTTGTGGCGCCAGTACAGAGAAGCGGGGAAACACCGAGGGATGACGAAAGGAGCGCTTGAGGCCAAGAGCGCTATTGCTGATCACCGCGCAGTTATTCATCTCTGAACCTGTGGCCGGCAGGGTCAGCACAGTACCGAGCGGTAGAGCTTGGTCAATGTGGCGACCGTCGGTTTCCAGTATCTCCCAGGGCTCTCCCTGATAGGGCGCTGCGGCGGCAATAAACTTGCCCGCATCTATGATGGAACCGCCGCCGATGGCGAGAATAAAGTCCAGCTTTTGTTGCCTTATCTGCTCTACTGCCTGCAATAGCTGGTGGTAGTCGGGGTTGGGGCTAATGCCGCCGAACTCGGCGCAGATGCGTTTACCCAATACCTGGCTGACCTGGGCCAGGGTGCCATTGCGCTTGGCGCTTTGGCCGCCGTAGAGCAAGAGCACTCTGGCGTCATTGGGCACCAGAGTGTCCAGCTGCTCCAGGCTGCTGCGGCCAAAGAGTAGGCGGGTTGGATTGTAGAATTCAAAATCGTACATCTTGGACTCCTGTCAGCCGTGAGTGTTGCCGCTCAGGGCGTAGGGACGTTGCCAGTCGAGCCAGGCATAGAGATGGGCGATATCCTGCATAACCCAAGCGGGAATCGCTTCAGCTTGTCTTGCTGACTGTTGCGTAGTCTCATCTGTTGAATTGGGCGCTGGCCCGGACTCGGATTGGTGCATCTCTGTTGCCAAGAAGCGCTGACGAAACAGCTGGGGCCAGGCCGCCAGCTGTTGCTCCGCCAGATGCAGCGGCTGCTTTTGCTGCTGGCGTGCCACCAACACCAGGGTGCAGTGCAGCGTCAGCCCAAGCCAGAGAAAACTCTGCCAGTCCTGCAGCTCCCGCTGGCCCGTGTTGGGCTCGAGCTTCAAAAAGCCGACTTCTTGGCCCAGTTGTCTCAGCGCCGCATGGGCTTGCCAACGCAGGGCATTATCGGCTTTACCTGTATTGATACTGGCAAGCCAAGCCCGCTCCAGCTCGATAAAGTGGCATACATAGCTGTCGAGCCAGCGCCGGGTCCAGCTGGGAATAAACAGATGCATCGCCAGAAATGCCATTAAAGCGCCGGTGAAGGTGTCCAGCGCCCGGTAGAAGGCTATATAGGGATCGCTCGGCAGTAGCAGGGTGATGGCAAACACCATCAGCATGGTGAGCCAGAACACATGAATCTCATATCTGGCCTTGTAGAAGGTGGCAAAGGCCAGAAAGGCACTCAGGCAGGTGGCCGGTAATAACCAGCTACCGGCCCCCAGAAACCAGATTAGCCCCAGTGCCAACACAGAACCGAGCACAGTGCCATAGAAGCGGCTCCAGATCCTGGCCTGCAACTGCCCGAGCGGCGCCACCATCAGCACTATGTAGGCAGTGAGCGTCACCCAATAACCCTGCGGCAGTTGCAGCAGTTCTACCACGGCCTGACAACACAGCAGAGTGAACAGAATTCTCAGGCCGTGATGCCATTCCCGCGAGTGTTTCACCAAGGCCTTGCGCCATTGACTGCGAACGCTTTGGGCATCGGAAGGCCAGATAAGCCCCAGGCGTTCGCGCCAGTCGGCTGCCAGCGGTCTTTGAGGATCCAGCGCCAAGGCCAAGCGGTTGGCGGCATCCAACAGCAGAGGTTGCGGCTTGTCTCCCAAGGGCAGTGGCGTCGGCTCTGTGCCTTGCTCTCTATGGGTCTTGAGTTCGCTGGCAAAATTGGCCAAATACTGCTGCAGTGCCGGGCTGGCGGCATCATTTTGTTGCAGCCTGCCTATGCTCTCCAGAGTTTCTATCAGGATAAGACTCGACTCCAGTTGCCGGGCGATGCGTTGCACCTCGGCTTTATCCGGCATTTCCAGCAGCCAATGGGCCAGCACGGCAATAGCATCATCGAGTTGCTCCCGCAAGGCCAGACGCTGGCCGACATTGGCAGCGTCCGAGTGGCTGAGTATATTGCACCAGAAACCGAATTTGCGCTGCACGCTGGCCAGCAGCTGTTCGCCCTGACGTATCGCCATCCAGGGCCCGGCGATGACGGCGCTGATGACAGCCAACCAGCTGCCGAACAGGCTGGAGAGCAACAACATCTTCCAGTCGGTACCCGACTCCAGCAGATGCAGGCCGCAGATCAGGCAAAAGCCGGCGTTGTAGGTCAGCAGCTGAATGTACTTTCTTTGGTTGGAACTGAGGCCATATAACAGGCCTATGGCGCCGAGTACGCTGATCCCCAGCCAAGGGTGGATCAGGCTCAGCAAGGCCAGGGCGCTGCTGATACAGCAAAGGAGTGCCGACTTGCTCAACAGCCCGGCACGTTTGGGATAAGCCAGGTTGCGGCCCTGGACGCCGACCAGCCAGGCACAGATCAGGGCGTTGACGCCGCTGGCACTGTCACCGAGAAACGAAAATAGCAGCAGGCCCGCCATCATGGGCAGCCCTATTCGTAAGCCTTCGGGAAGATCGGCACGATCAGGCAGCCATTGCAGCAGGCGCTGGAATAGATTGGATAGATTCACTTTATGTTGCTTAGACAGCAGAATGGCACAAGAGGGACGCCATTCTACCTCATTTGAGTCTGCTTGAGTGCCGGGTGGATAACAATTTTCCACCCGGTAAATCGGCTCAGTGGGCCAACAGGGCGAAGTGTTGACTGTGGCGCTTGGGATCAAAGCGCCAGACAATGGCCAGCATGCCCAGAGACACAGCCGCGAGCAGCAACCAGGAAAGCGTGAAGCTGCTGGAACTGTCCTTGAGATAACCCGCCAGCAGAGGCGACAGAGATGCCAGCAGATAACCTATCCCCTGAACAAAGGCCGTCAGTTGTCCCGCCTGGCTGTAGTCGTCCAGATGGTCCAAAGTGACAATCAGACTCAAGGGGAAGAGGCCACCAATGCCTATACCCAGCAGCGCAGCCCATAACCAGGGCAGGGCCAGTGGCATAAACGCCAGCCCGATAAAACCGCCAATGGTAGACAGGAGCAGCAGCAATAGCAGTGGCCTTCTGTCATGACTGCGAGCCGCCAGCGTCGGCAGCAACAGGCCTGCGACCACTTCCATCAGTGTCAGAAACGCCAGAGCCCTGCCTGAGTGGCTTGCCAGCCCAAGTCGATAAAGAAGGGCGCCAACCAAGCGAGCACACAGGTATAGGATGCTGTGCTCAGGCCAAAGAAAAGCCCCAACAGCCAGGCCCTGGGAATATGGCTAAAGCTGCCTATGCCCACACTTGGGCTAACTCCCGGTTTTCCTGAAGGCTTCTTTGCTGCTGCCTTATTGAAGCCCTGGGGTTGCAGGCCGTGTTTGCCCCAGAACCAAAATAGCATCGCCGGCAGACTCAACAGAGCCCAGAAGGCCAGCGCCGACTGCCAATGACCAAACCTGTGCTCAAGCCAAGGGCTAATGGCCGCAGCCAGGGCCGCTCCACCCATGATGGCGGTTACGTAAATCCCCATGTAACGCTCAATATGCTGGCTATAGCTGCGCTTGATCATTCCAGGCAGCAGAGCCCGAATAAGGGCGATACCTAAGCCGGCAATGATTGCGGTCAGTAGTAGTTGCAGGCCGCTGCCGGCCCAGAGCCGAGCCAGGTTGGCCAAACCAATAAGTAGCAGCGACAGTAGCAGGGTTTGGCGCTCTCCCAGTCTGGCGGCCAGCTTGGCACCGATAAACATAGCGACTCCCATGGTCATCACGGGCAGCATGGTCAGGAGTGCCAAGGAACTGTAACTGAGGGGCAAGGAAGCCCGGATAGCCTCCAGCAGTGGGCCTATGGCCGCCATGCTGGGGCGCAGGTTGAGGCCGAGAATAATCAAGGTCAGGATCAGCCACACAGGCTGCCATTTTGATGAGCTCATAGTCCATCTCCTTCACACATGCTGTTGGCGGCATTGGTGTTATCTTTGTCGGCAGGCATCTTTAGTCGCGGACTCGCATCGTCCGCGGCTTGGACTGCATTGAGTTGTGGTTTTGTCAGAAACTGCATCATGGTCAATCTCCTTATTTTGCCAAATTTAGTTAAGCCGAACCCTTGGCCCCTTTTTCAGGGGCCAAACAGGGTTCTTATGTCAGGTGAGTGTCAGCGCCGGCTGGGGCGCAGGCGATACCAGATGGCCGGGACAGGAAGTTTCATCAGCAACAGTGACGACATGATCAGGCCGATCCCCAGCCATTGATAGCTGTCCAGCTGTTCGCCGACCAAAAACACCCCGAGCGAGACGGCCACCACAGGGTTGATCAAGGCCATCATGCCCATGATTTGCGGTCCCAGATGTTTGATGGACCAGATCCAGGCCCAGTAGCTCAGCGCCGTGCTGAAGATGGCCAGCCAAGCGATGGCGGGCCAGGTTTTGGGCTCGGGTAGTGTGGGTGCCCCGGCTACTGTCCAAGCCAGCGGGATCAGCATCAAGCCGCCGAGCAACAACTGCCAGGCGGTCAATACCAGAAGATCGCCGGTTTGCCAGCGTTGCATCCAGCGGGATGATTGGGCTACCAACAGAGTGGCACTCAGGGCGCAGAGTACACCAATCAGATCCAGATTGGCCGAAGGATTGAGCAATAACATCACTCCACTCAGTCCCAGCAGTGCCAGCAAGGTCCACTTCAATGCCGGTCTTTGGCCATCGAGCAGCCAGGCCAGCAGCAGAAACATCAGTGGCAGTGTGGCCCCCAGGGTGCCGGCCACGGCGCCGGGAAGGCGGTAGGCGCCCATAAACAGCAGGGCGAAGAAGGCGCCGATATTACAAAATGCCAGCAAGAGTATTTTGCTCCAGGCGAGCGAAGGCAGCTTGGGCCGTAGCAGCAATAACAGGATCCCGGCCGGTAGCGCACGCCAGACGGCGACCCAGAAAGGGGACATATCCTGCAGGTACAGGCTGACCAGGGCATAAGTGGTTCCCCAGAAGACGGGAGCAAGGAGTGCAATTAGGTAGGGCATTTTCTTTTCTTAAAGTATCTTGATGTGAAGATATTTTAAAGTTCAGTGCCGGGATAAGCAAGCCGCATTTGAAAAAGAGCTTTATTATCTTTGGATGATAAGCCCAACTGATTGAATATTATGTCAATCTTGGTAGATTAGTTTACCCTGTTCATCATAGACCCGGGTATGCAGTACCTTGCCGTTCGTGCCTATCTCTTCCTGCAGATAGTTGCGCCCCTGCTCATCAAAGTAGTTCAGGGTCTGTGGTATGAGCTTGTCCTGGTCGAAACGTTTGCTCACCTGCAACTGGCCATTGCAGTGAAAGAGTTGCTCCTCACCCTGCTTGGCGCCTCGGCGGAACGGAGTACGTTTGCTCAAGGCGCCATTGGTCTCACAATAACTGAGCCAGATGCCGTCGGCGGCTATTGAGGGAAAGAAACCATAATGTTGCTCGGACTGGCGCTGGCCATTGCGCCAGAAGGTGTGCTGCACTGCGGTGCGCTGCCGGCGGTCGAACAGGTAGTCCAACTTGAGTCGGCCGTTGGCGTAGTAGCCTTGTTCCTTGAGTTTTCTGAGATTTTCTTCATCCAGATGTTCACTGAAGCTCTTTAATGAACCATCGGGAAAATAGCTTTTCCAGACGGTGAGTTTCTCGCCGTCCCGCTTGAACTGTTTCATCCGCTCCCGTCCCTGTTCGTAGGAGATGGATTCAACCACTTTACCCTGGTCGAAACGCTTGAAACTGTCGAGTTGGCCTTGGTTGTCGTAGAGCCAGAGTTCTTGGCGCTCACCGTCTTGAAACAATTCCCGGCTGCGTAATTGGGTTTGCTGGTATTGAAAGTTCAGCTGCCAGCCGTGCAACTTGCCATTTTTATACCAGGCGCTTTGGCTTAGCAGACGCTCGGGCGGCGCGGATGTGCTGAAGCTGTAGCCGTCCCGCAGGCCATCCTTGAACTGGGCCGCACTATAGCTGGGGCGATCCGGCGCTCCCCAAATGGCAATGCCGTTGAAGGGTTCACCTCGGTATCCGTCAACGCAGCCTTCGAGGTAATAACCCAGGGCGCTATTGTCATCGCTTACTTCCCGGCAGTGGATTTGCTCCAGCTCGTCAGCCTGAATTGGCAGTTGCCCCTCAGAGTGACAGCCGCTCAGCAACAGGGGAGTGAGTAAAAAGACCTTGAGATTCATAGCAGATCCTTGCTTGACGAAGAGGCTCATTGTCGCTGCCGTTGCTGCTTGGCTCAAGCCTCTTGCCGGTGAACTGTTGAATTTTTGACTCTTTAACACTGAAACCCGCCTTGGATCACATCTGCACAACAGGAGAGGGGATAAGCTGGGATTGCTTGCAAGCTATTGATTATAAAGAATTAATTTTACTTAATTTGCAATTCTGCAATATGTAAGTGCAAAAAGAGGTGATGAGTATGAACGTGAATCGACGTCAGGCGATGGGCCAGATTGTAGGTTTGGTTGGTGTGGCAGCAGGGAGTTCGCTGATCGCGACCACAGCTCTGGCCGCAGAGTCTTGTCCCGGAGATACCAGCATAGGGATCGGCAGTGAAGGGGGCAGCGATCTGGGCACCAAGCTGCTGACCTATGTGAAATTAGACCCTATGGAAGTCGCCAAACTGGCCTATGAAGGTTATGGCCGTGGCGGTTGCATGTATGGAGTTTTCGATGCCCTGGTGAAGGCCTTGGCGGCCAAAGGGCATGAGGATGCCTGTAAATTCGCCGCTATCCCAACTAACCTGGCGGCCTATGGTGGCGGCGGTATCGCAGGTTGGGGAACCCTGTGTGGTTGCTTGAATGCGGCGGCCATGGCGGTCAACGTCCTGGGCGGGGTCGACCGCACTGCGGTGATCCGCTCCGTGTACCGCTACTATGAACACACAGCCATGCCGAGAAATGATGAAGCCTTCCTCAAGGCGATTGGCGCACCGACCCGTAAAGACAATGCCGGTGAGCTACTGACCGCAGATAAGATAGGCCAGTCGGTTGCCAATTCCATTCTCTGTCACACCTCGGTGACCCACTGGTCGAAAGCGAGCAAGTACGGCTCCAGTCATCAGGCGAAATTGGAGCGCTGCGCTCAGCTGACGGCCGAGATTGCCTATGTCACCACTGACTTCCTCAATAAGTCGCTGGACAATGCCCTGGACGCTGAAATTGTGGCAGCAGGCAATGCCGAGTGTAGTGGTTGTCACAGCAGCACCAAACGTGAACCGGACACTTACATAGGTGCCGATGTCAATTCACAGATGGAATGTCAGAGCTGCCACAGCGCCCATGATGTCGGCGCCGGTTTGACCGGGGTTCACGAAGGTGCGGTCTGCAGCGATTGTCACTAGGAGGCTGTTATGAAACATAAGAGTTTGATAGTAGCGTCTTTGCTGTTGTGCCTGGGGGGTTGTGACTGGTGGGATGACGATGATGACCCTGTGCTTCCGCCGGATCCTGAACCGGAGCAGTCTGTGTCCATTAATGAAGCCGAAAGCCTCAAGGTGGCACTGAGCGCCGTGGATCCTCAAAGCCAGGCACTGACCTTTAGCCTGACTACGGCGGAGGGCAAACCCGTCAAGGATGCCGGCAGCAACTATCTGGTGATGTACCTCAAGATGCCGGCAGAGCAGGTATCGGCCTTCTCCATGCCTTGGCATAAGGGGGTGCGTTTCGAATGCAGCGAAACCGTCGACACCTGTGCTGGCACCATGGAAGCGCTGGAGACAGAAGGCCAATATCGCTTTACTCCAGAAGGGCTTGAGGAGTTGAACCAGACAGAGGGTGAACTCAAGTTGGCGGTGATACTCACAGGGGCCAAGGCTCAGAGTGCTCCTGAGCTTGTCGGTGCTCCCTGAGTGGGTTGAGTTTTATAGCCTTAAAATAGTAGCGCCCCGGGATTGCTCCCGGGGCGCTTTTCTTGTTATCCGATGGCTTGACTCATCGGTTGATTGCAGGGCAATTAGAGGCTGTAGTACAGCTCAAATTCGACTGGGTGAGTGGTGCGGCTGACACGCTCGGCCTCGGCTTGTTTCAGCTTGAGGTAAGAGTCGATAAAGTCATCGCTGAACACACCGCCGCGGGTCAGGAACTCACGGTCTGAATCCAGAGCCGCCAGGGCGACTTCCAGAGATTCGGCCACAGTCGGGATTTCCGCTGCTTCTTCGGCCGGCAGATCGTACAGATCCTTGTCCATGGCATCACCAGGGTGGATCTTGTTCTGGATACCGTCCAGACCGGCCATCAGCAGTGCTGCGAAGGCCAGATAAGGGTTGGCCATAGGATCCGGGAAGCGGGTCTCGATACGGCGAGCCTTAGGACTTGGTACCACAGGGATACGGATAGAAGCCGAGCGGTTACGGGCTGAATAAGCCAGCATCACAGGGGCTTCAAAGTGTGGCACCAAACGCTTGTAGGAGTTGGTGCTTGGGTTGGTGAAGGCGTTCAGGGCACGGGCGTGCTTGATGATACCACCTATATAGTACAGGGCAGTTTCAGACAGGCCGCCGTACTTGTCACCGGCAAACAGGTTGGTGCCGTCTTTGGCCAGTGACTGGTGTACGTGCATGCCGCTGCCGTTGTCGCCGACTATCGGCTTGGGCATAAAGGTGGCTGTCTTGCCGTAGGCATGAGCCATGTTGTGAATCACGTACTTGAGTACCTGGATTTCATCGGCCTTGTTGGTCAGAGTATTGAAGCGTGTGGCGATCTCGTTCTGACCCGCGGTAGCAACTTCATGGTGATGAGCTTCCACAACCTGGCCCATCTCTTCCAGCACCAGACACATGGCACTACGCAAATCCTGTGAAGAATCCACAGGCGCAACCGGGAAGTAGCCGCCCTTAACGAATGGACGGTGACCTGTGTTGCCTTCTTCATAGCTGGTACCTGAGTTCCAGGCCGCTTCTTTGGCATCGATTTTGACGAAGGTGCCGCTCATGTCGGTACCGAAACGTACGTCATCAAACAGGAAGAACTCTGGCTCAGGACCGATCAGCACAGTGTCGGCGATGCCGGTAGAACGCATGTACTCTTCGGCTTTCTTGGCGATAGAGCGAGGGTCACGGTCGTAACCCTGCATGGTGCCGGGCTCGAGGATGTCGCAGCGGATCAGCGCTGTGGTTTCTTCGGTGAAAGGATCCAGTACAAAGCTGCTTGGATCTGGCATCAGCACCATGTCAGATTCGTTGATCCCTTTCCAACCGGCGATAGATGAACCATCAAACATTTTGCCGTCTTCAAAGAAATCAGCATCTACCTGATGAGTCGGGATAGATACATGCTGTTCCTTACCTTTGGTATCGGTAAAGCGTAAATCAACAAACTTAACTTCCAACTCTTGCAGCTGTTGTAAAACTGATTCGACTGACATTATCAAGCCTCCGGTAGGGTAAAGGGGGTGCCCTTTGTCAACTCTTAGTATGTAGCGTCTGGCGCCTTGTTGGTCTCTATTAAGCCAGACTCATGCCAAGATGCTAAGATGTTGAAAATAAAGGGAATGGTAAAATCGAGGGCTGGCGAGGCAAGCGGGTTTGCACTATCATGGTGCATTGAGTGTTCCAAAAAGGTGCGTTCACCATAATGGTGCGTGCGCTGAATAAGCCGGATATTCATAGGTGTCTAAAAAATAATCCTGTGCGATAGCCCCTCGCTAGAGTAGAATGGCACGCTTTTTAAAGCAACCATCCGGGGAAATTGTGCTCCCCGACACGATGGCAGCCCAGGTTTTATAAGGCCTGGAAGGCAATCGCCAAGCAGTCATAAAGCGGTTGTACCATTCAATTTATATTGCTGCATCCCACAGAACAGAGATCGTAAGAGGCAAAACTGTGTTAGAGAATTTACGTAACATCGCCATCATAGCGCACGTTGACCACGGTAAGACTACCCTGGTAGACAAGCTGTTGGCACAGTCAGGAACCCTGGCAACCCGCGGAGAAGCCACCGAGCGGGTGATGGACTCCAACGATCTGGAGAAAGAACGTGGGATCACTATTCTGGCGAAAAACACCGCCATTAAGTGGAACGACTATCGGATTAACATTGTAGATACCCCAGGACACGCCGACTTCGGTGGCGAAGTAGAACGGGTTCTGTCTATGGTTGACTCTGTACTGCTGCTGGTTGATGCGCAGGACGGCCCAATGCCACAGACTCGCTTCGTGACCAAGAAGGCATTCGCCCAAGGTCTTAAGCCTATTGTGGTGATCAACAAGATTGACCGTCCGGGTGCCCGTCCTGATTGGGTTATCGATCAGGTATTTGACCTGTTTGACAACCTTGGTGCCACCGACGAGCAGCTGGACTTCCCAGTGGTTTATGCCTCTGCACTGAACGGTTTTGCCAGCCTGGATCCTCAGGACAACAGTGAAGACATGACCCCACTGTTCCAAACTATCGTTGAAAAAGTATCTCCACCGGATGCCGACGCCGAAGGCGCATTCCAGATGCAGATCTCTCAGCTGGACTACAACAGCTATGTAGGGGTTATCGGTGTGGGTCGTATCAAGCGTGGTAGCGTCAAGACCAACCAACAGGTCACTATTGTCGGTGCCGATGGCAAGAGCCGTAACGGTAAAATCGGTCAGGTGCTGGGCTACATGGGCCTGGAACGCCACGAAGTGGACAGTGCCAATGCCGGTGATATCGTTGCTATCACAGGTCTGGGCGAGCTGAAGATCTCCGACACCATCTGTGCTGTCGGTCATGCCGAAGCATTGCCACCTCTGTCTGTTGATGAACCAACCATGACTATGACCTTCCAGGTCAACACCTCTCCTTTCGCGGGTAAAGAAGGTAAGTACGTGACTTCACGTAACATCCTTGAGCGTCTGCAACAGGAGCTGGTACACAACGTGGCTCTGCGTGTGGAAGAAACCGAGAGTCCGGATCGTTTCCGCGTATCCGGCCGTGGTGAACTGCACCTGTCTATCCTGATCGAAAACATGCGTCGTGAAGGTTATGAGCTGGCGGTTTCCCGTCCTGAAGTGATCATCAAAGAGATCGACGGCGAGAAGTGTGAGCCATACGAGCAGCTGACTGTGGACGTGGAAGAAGAACATCAGGGCGGCGTCATCGAGAAGCTGGGTACCCGTAAGGCCGACATGCGCGACATGCAGCCTGACGGCAAGGGCCGTGTACGTATCGACTTCATGATCCCAAGCCGTGGCTTGATCGGTTTCCAGACCGAGTTTATGACAGCGACTTCAGGTACAGGTCTGCTGTATCACACCTTCGACCACTATGGTCCTTACAAGGGTGGCGATATCGGCCAGCGTAGCAACGGGGTATTGATCTCCAACGCCACAGGTAAGGCTTTGACCTTCGCCCTGTTTGGTCTGCAGGATCGCGGTCGTCTGATGATTGGTCACGCCGCCGAAGTTTACGAAGGCCAGGTAGTGGGTATCCACAGCCGCTCCAACGACCTGACAGTAAACTGCCTCAAGGGCAAGCAGCTGACCAACATGCGTGCCTCTGGTACCGACGAAGCTCAGGTACTGACTCCGCATATCCAGATGACCCTGGAACAAGCGCTGGAATTCATCGATGATGATGAACTGGTTGAAGTCACGCCCAAGAGCATCCGTGTGCGTAAGCGTCATCTGACTGAAAATGACCGCAAGCGCGCCAGCCGTGGCTAAGCCATAGGCGAACAATAAAAAACCCGGCATGACCGGGTTTTTTATTGCGTTCAATTTGCCCGGCATCTCATTAGACTGCGGGATGTTTTGCCAAAGTGCCGTCCGGTGCTTGTCGGGTTCCATCTGCCAGGTGCGACCTTGCATGCAGATGGCGCCAGAACCTAGGCAACACCAACAGTGCCAGCAGCAGGTTGGACAGCGGCATCGCCAGCCAGACACCGGTTTCTCCCAAAAACAGCGGCAATAGATAGAGAAACGGTAACTGGATCAGCATATTGGTCAGGGAGATTGCCAAAGCCATCCCGCCTTTGCCTATCGCCATAAAATACATGGCTGCCAGCACTATCAGCCCCTCCAACCAGATAGCCGCCAGATGGATACGGATCCCGGTTCTGGCCTCCTGGGTTAACAAAGGATTGTTGTCGGCGAACAGGCCTATCATGGTTTCGGGAAACAGGTTGAGCAGCGCCAGCCAACTCAGGCCAAACAGCAGGGTGACCTTGGCGCCCAGCTTGACTATGGCGATAATATTGCCTGGCTGGCGGGCACCGTGGAAGTAGCTCACAGGTGGCTGCACCCCTTCGGCTATACCCTCAGCCAACAGATAGTAGAGTGTCATCAGATAGCCGACTATAGCAAAGGCACTGACGCTCAAGGTGGTGCCATACTGCATAAACTGATGGTTATGGGCCGCCACCATAAAGCTGGTGTAAAGGTACATCAGTAGTGCCGAAGCCCCCAGTTGGACAATCCGGGCGAACTCCCCGGCTCTGGGTAACGCATCTTTGAGCCTTGGCTTAAAGCCTGAATGGCTCGAACACAGGTAATAACTGGCCCCAAGACACACAGCAGTTTGGGCAATGATGGTGCCATAAGCCGCGCCGTTCAACCCAAGCCCAAGTACGGCAACAAACAGATAATCCAACAGGATATTTCCAAGCGCCCCCATCACCAACAGGGCGGTGGCAACTCTGGGGCTGTCATCGTTGCGGATCAACATAGGCAGCGCCGTCGAGGCTATGGTGATCGCCGCGCCCCACTGAAACACGGCAATATATCCCTGCCCCAGCTGCAGAGTCGCTTCAGTGGCCCCCTGCAGCTGCATTAGCGGCTCACTCAAGCATTGCAGCGCCATAAATGCCACCAGGGCCAACAAAACAATCAGCCAGATACTGGCCAACAGGGCTCGATTGGCTTGCGTTTGCTGCCCGGCTCCGCGGGCGATGGAGATATGGCTGCCGCCACCCATACCCACCATAAGCCCCAGGCCGGAGAGAATAAACACTATCGGCCAGGCCATGTTGATGGCGGCCAATCCTTGAAAGCCGACATAGTGGCCGACAAAAATACCTGCGCTTATCTGGTACAGGCCACTGACCAGCATGGCCGCGATGGCTGGGATGGTATAGCGCCAAAAGGTGCGCCGCAGCTGGTTGTGACTCAGTGTTTGCTGAGAGATTCCGGTATTCATAATTGCACTACCTTTAACCGAATGCAGGAAAATAGGGTCGCAGATTATGCTTGTTTTTCGGATTGGTGAAAGATAGCTTGTATCCGTTATTCGGATACTTTGGTGAATGGAATGAATTGGACCCTGGATCAACTGAGCGCCTTTGTGATTGCGGTGGAAAAGGGCTCGTTTTCGGCCGCCGCCAGAGAGCTTGGCAAGGCGCAATCTCGGGTAAGCACAGCAGTGGCCAATCTGGAGATAGACCTGGGGCTGGAGCTGTTTGACCGCAGCGCCAGGCTACCCAGGCTGACAGCCGCCGGCGAGCAGATCTATCAGGAGGCCAAGGTGGTGCTGAGGCAGTGCCAGCGCCTGGACGCCAGAGCCCTGACGGTCAGTTCGGGCGAGGAGGCCACCCTGACGGTTGCCCTGGACGAGGCCCTGCCCATAGAGCGCTTCGAGAGTTTCTTCGTGCGGGTGGCCGAGCAGTTCCCGGGTTTGAAACTCACCCTGATCAACAGCTCCCAGGATGATATTGCCCGCTGGGTCGATGAGAAAAAAGCCGACCTGGGTATCTTGTTCCGCCAGACAGATGAGCTTTTGGATTCCTTGGAGTTCAACTCGATAGCTCACTTTCAGCAGTCGCTTATTGTCGGTCGTGAGCACCCGCTGGCGAATATTGCCGAGCCTTCGCTCGACCAGCTCAATCAGCACCGACAACTGGTGATCCGCTCCCGCATCGGCGACAGCCAGTCGCGCCCCGTGTCCAGCAATCACTGGCATATCGACAGTTATTACTACATCACGGCGCTGGTGATCAAAAATGTTGGTTGGGCTCTGGTTCCCGAGCATGTGGCGACGGCCGAGTGGTACGCCAAGGATCTGGTGAGGCTGTCCGGCGCCAATATCACAGACAATCAGTGGGTCGAGATAGGCGTGGTCAGACGCAGGGACAAGGGCATTGGCCCTGTGATGCAGTGGATGCTACAGCAGTTGGCCAGGGAATAGTGCCGGGGCATGGCCCCGACACTTTATCGACCAATCAAAGCTGCAGATACTGCTTCAGTGGCAGATCCCGGTAGCGCTTGCCGCCGGCGGCCACTATGGCGTTGGTCAGTGCCGGTGCTACCGGGGGCACTCCGGGTTCGCCCACACCGCCGGGTACCTCGGTCGAGGCGATGATTTGTGTTTCTATCTCAGGGCATTGCGGCAACCGCAGCAGTTGATAGTCGTGGAAGTTCGACTGTTGCACCTTGCCATCCTTGAAGCTGATTTCGCCCAGCATCGCCAGGCTGAGGCCGAAGATGACCGCGCCTTCCAGCTGCGAATGCACTCTGTCAGGGTTAACCACAGTGCCGGCATCCAGCACTGAGATGGCCTGTAGCACCTGCAAACGCTCACCATCCAGTTTGACCTTGATGGCGACCGCAACATAGCTGACAAAGCTGCGGTGCACCGCAAACCCCCAGCCTTCGCCCGCCTTGGCCGGTGATTGCGCCATACGTTTTTCGGCGGCGTCGATGACCGTCAGATAACGCGCGACATCCACAGGGTGACGGCTGAGTTCTTCGCCATAGTTACCGTATTTAAAGCCCTGATCGGCAAAGTTCTCCACTCTGGGTTGCCCAAGAAGCTGCCGCCACATGGCCGGGCAACTCTGGCCGGTGCGCAGCGCCAGTTCGTCGACAAAGCTGCCAATGCCGAAGGCATGCTGAATGTTGCACACAGAGCGCAGCCAGCCTATGCGGGTATGAGCCTCGGCCTTGGCGGTTTCGCAGCGCAGCGACGGCAACTGAAACGGCAAGTCGATAAAGCCCAGATCCAGTTCGCCGTCAGAGGGTTCATCCACGCCTTCGGCAAAGGTGGAACTGATGGAAGGGAAGGCGGTGCGCGACAACAAAGCCTCCACCTTGCCATCATCACTGAGCAGTGCCTGATAATGCTGGGCGCTGATGGCGTGCAGATAGCCGTTTTGCAGCTCATCTTCCCGGCTCCAGAACACCTTCACCGGCTTGCCGCTGCGTTTGGAAAGCAGCGCCGCTTCGACGCTGAAGTCCGGCTTGGACTTACGGCCAAAGCCGCCGCCCAGCAGGGTGACATGCACCTTGACCTGCTCCTCCTTCAACCCCAAAGCGGCCGCCACATTCTGCTGGGTACTCTGGGGAGTTTGGCTGCAGGCCCAAATTTCACAGCCATCCTTGCTGACTCTGGCGGTGGCCGCCGGCGGCTCCATCATGGCGTGAGCCAGATAGGGCACAGTGTAGTCGGCGCTGAGCGTGCGCTCTTCTGGCCAGCTTGCGGGAGGCTTGCCCAGCTCTCGCCTGACTTTGCCACTCTGCTGTACTCGCTGTTTCAGGGTGGCGATAAACGCTTGGGAGTCGTGCTTGTCGTTGGGGCTTTGCTGCCACTGAATCGCCAGTGCCTTGCGTCCTTCGAGGGCGCTCCAGCTGTTGTTGGCCAGCACAGCCACACCGCCAAGCGGTTGGAAGGCCGGTGCCCCTTGGGGAGCGGGCAGGCTGATAATATCCACCACACCGGGGAAGGCGCGGGCCTTTTTATCATCGACACTCGCCGCTTGGCTGCCGAGCACAGGTGGCCGGGCAATCGCGGCATAGAGCATGCCTTCCAGACGTATATCCTGGCCATAGATGGCGCTGCCATCCAACATGGCATCCATATCCACTATGGTGCGTGACTGACCTATCTGGGTGAATTCTTCTCTGGGTTTGAGCCTGAGTTGGCTCTCATCCGGAAGCGGCAGCTTGGACGCCGCCAGTGCCAGTTCGCCATAGCTCAGGGAGCGGCCGGACGCCTTGTGAGTCACTCTGTGAGCCTTGGCGCTGACTTCTGCGATCGGCACTTGCCAATGTTCGGCGGCAGCCTGTTCCAACATGGTGCGCGCCATGGCACCCATCTGCCGCATTCTGTCGTAGTGTTTACGTATGCTGCGACTGCCATCTGTATTCTGGCTGCCGTAACGCTTGTCGGCCAGGCCCTGCACCACCACGACTTTGTCCCAGTCGGCTTCCAGTTCGTCGGCCAGCACCTGAGGTATGCCTGTTCGTATGCCCTGACCCATTTCCGAGCGATGGCAGGTGAGGTAGACCTTGTCGTCTTCACCGACGGCGATAAACAGATTCAGAGGTTGCAGCTTGTCCTGCGCCAGGCTCATGGGGCTCCAGCCCAGGGCGCTGCTGCCCAGCATCAAGGCACCGCCACTGGCGCCAAAGAGTTTCAGCACATCGCGACGGCTGAAGTTTTCCACTGCGGTAAACCGGCTCATGAGCTCTGCCCCCCTTTGACGGCGACATCCTTGATGGCGCTGCGGATCCGGGTATAGGTGCCGCAGCGGCAGATATTGCCGGACATGGCATCGTCTATCTGTTGGTCACTGGGGTTGGGCGTTTCACTCAAGAGCGCCGCGGCAGACATGAGTTGCCCTGTCTGACAGTAACCGCATTGGGGAACCTTGTGTTTGCTCCAGGCGGCTTTCAGCGCCGGATTATCCAGGCCTTCTATGGTGGTGATGTTCTTGCCCTCGGCACTTTTGAGGCTGGTGAGGCAGGCTCTGGCGGGCTTACCGTCCAGATGTATGGTGCAGGCACCGCAGAGTCCGGCGCCACAGCCGAATTTGGTGCCTGTCAGCCCCAGGAGATCCCTGAGGGCCCATAGCAAGGGCATATTGGGATCGGCCTCGACCGAAAACAGTCTGCCATTGATTTTGAGTTGCGACATTGTTCACTCCTTGTGCTGGTTGAGGCGTCTGAGATCTGCGCCCGTGTCTATGTCTATGGCGGCGCGGTGCAGCACTATCCGGCCCAGTCGTTGTTGTTGTAATTTCTCGGTCAGCAGGGCCTTGGCCCCTCGGTCACCCTGCAGTTGGCAAAGGGCGTTGAAGTCTGTGGCATTAAAGATAGCAGGCGCGCCGGGGGAGTCCCGGTAAAAGGCGCTGCTGCTGAGTTGGCTGCCCAGCCAACAGTCGAGCAATTCAAGGTAATCGGCGCTAATGAGCGCAACCTGATCGGCCAGCGCCAGTAGCAGGGCATCGGCGGAGCAGGCCTTGGCTTGCTCCGTGGCCAGGGCGATGGAGTGCCCCAGCCCCTGTTGCCAGAGAGGGTTGAAACAGCAGCTGGCATGGGTCGGCAACAGCGCTTGCAGTTGCTCCTTGTGGCCGCCGAGTATGGTCAGCAGCGGCAGCAGCTCAAGCTTGGGGTACTTCTGGCTTGCCTGAGCGCGCATCTGCTCCAGCGCTTGCCAGCTGAGGCGCAGCAGCGGCGTGCCATGGCTGTCCTGTGCCGCCAGTTTGGCGTGGCCGGGCACTGAGTCATCGGCGGCGAAGCGGCTCGATGCTCCGGCGGCCAGTAACACAGGCAATAGCCTCATGGCATCAGGCCCTCAAGCCCTCAAGCCCAGTCATGGGCGCATCAAACAAAACCCCGTGGCACTGGGCCAAAATGCTGAGGGCGATGGCCCCCGGGAGTTCGCCGCCGAGTGCCAGTCCGGCGGGCGCCGCCAGTGGCACGGCAAAGTCTGCCAGCCCAAGAGCGGCATGTTTGAGTACCTTATCGCGCCTGTGAGTTGGCCCCAATAGCGCCAGATAGCGTGGGCAGCTTACTTGCAGCCGTTTGAGAATGGCGCTGTCGAGCTCGACATTGTGGTGCATCACTATGGCACCATCCTGACGCTTGAGCCAATCGGCATCCAGCTGGTCGGCGCCGAGTTTGATTATGTCGCAACCGGCAAAGTCATGGCTGCGGGCGTAGGCGGCTCTGGGGTCGACGACGCTCACCTGCCAGTCCAGTTGCAAAGCCATCTGTGCCAGCGGCTTGGCATCCAGACCGCCGCCGAAAATCGCAAGCGCAGGTTTGGGGCCCACAGGTACGGTTAACCAGCTCTGTTGCCCGTTCTGCCCGGTTTCTGGACTCCAAATCCCGGTGCGGCGAAAGTCATTGGCGGGGAAAGGCAGAGGCTCGACATAGGTTGAGGGGGAACCCAGGGGTAAAAAGCGCGCCTCAAGGGTTGCGGGCGCTTCACCGGCTTTTGGCATCAGCAACTGCCAGAAGCCGGATTGACCGGCATTCAGAGCCTGGCGCAACTCATCGAGTGCCAGAAAATGATTCTCCCGCCCCAGAGGCAGCAGGCAGATGTTCACCAAGCCGCCACAACCCAGTTGGTAACTGGCATCCTGATCGTCGCGGGCGTCATAACAGACTTCCACCACCCTTTGTTCCGTCAGGGCCTTGTGTGCCTGATGGCGCAGATCGGCCTCCAAACAGCCGCCGCTGAGGATCCCCAGGCTCTGGCCCAGGGGATGAAACAGCATCATGGCTCCGGGTTTGCGATAAGAAGAGCCTTGTACCGAGGTGATCAGCGCCAGCACCCAGGGCTCATCTGCGCTAAGAGCCCATTGTTGCAGCAAGGTTTGCAGATGGTGCGCCATAAACTTCCCGTGTTTTTGGTGGAGAAGTTAGCATTGCATAAAATAGCACCGGGAAACAATCTTGCCGGGTGTGGCAAGTCAGGGAGGGGCCGTGGGACTCGGCGGCAAGCGCAGTAAAAAGGCCCGCCTGTCGGCGAGCCTGAGTGGTTAAGTTTAGTGACCTACATAGTCGATCATCTGCAGCAGTTGCATCCGAACCGCATCCGGCGTTTGGCTTTCCCAGAAGCCGGAGGTGTAGGCTATCAAGGGCAGCAGGAACAGCAGCCCGAGTACCAGCAGCATTACCGACTTGGCCGACCAGAAATGATTGCGGCTAAGGCCGAACCCCAGCGCCGCTTTCTTGGGACAGGCGGCCACGCAGCGCATGCAGGCCTGGCATTCATCGCTGTGCACTGTATTTTTGGTATGCACTATGATGCCGGCCGGACAGGCGCGGGTGCACTTGTCGCATTTCATCCCCTTGGACTCTATCAGGCAGTGCTCAGGGGCGCGGCGGATTTTCAGCGGGCTGAGAAAACTCAGCAGTCCCAGCAGGGCGCCATAGGGGCAGAGGTAACGGCAAAATCCCTGACGGCGCCAGGCGACAATGGCAAGGATCAAGCCAAAGCAGGCCAGGGTGATGAGTCCCGGAGTGATGAAAAACAGCGCCATCTTGAGATCGGCTATCTTGTGATAATTACTCTCCAGGTAGCCGGGGATCCCCATAGACGGCATGCCCAACACTATGTAGAGCAGCGCCGCCAACAACAGATACTTGAGCATACGCAGTGGCCAGTCGAGCCAGGCAGGCGGCATAAATTCGCGCTTGATAAAGCGTTTACGCAGGCGATAGAGGTACTCTCCGGCCAACCCCAGCGGGCAGGCCCAGCCACAGAAGGCCCGCTTGCACAGCAGTCCGGTCAGTAGCACCACCGCCAGCATCACGGCCGCCGCCGGGTGGGTTTGATCCCAGAGTCCCAGGGTGGCTATCGCCTTGAGTTCTATACCGCCGGCAATGGGCAGAAACGCATCCACCACATCCGGGCGCCCAATCCAGGGCGTGACTCCGGCCTTGAGCATCAGGCTGTTGATGGTGTACTGAATCGCGACCAGAAACAGGGACAGCGCCAACAGGTGCTGGCAGCCGCTGCGCAGGTTATTGATCCTGGGCTCGGATTGCAGCAAGCCGGGGCGCAGTTGCTGCAGCAATGCCAGGCTACCAACGGCTGTCAGCGTGGCCAGCAGCAACATTGGGCTGCTGCTAATCAGCAGCGCGGTTAAAATCAGCAGCAAAGTGAGGCCGGCGCCGAAACGGCGGCCGCTCCACCAGAGTTGGCTGACACCATAGAGGAGTGCCAGCATGAGGGTGAGCGATTCGGTCAGTGTCATGAGAATATAGGCCAGCATCAAAGGACTGCCTATTGTGAACTCAAATAAGGGCACAAGTTCTTGAGTCAAAAAAGGAAGTGTGCAGCAGATCCAAGTTTACATTCGCAGATGGAAAAATTCGTGCACTGGCTCACAGCTGAAAAAAAGCCCCGCGGTGCGGGGCTATCTCTATGGCTTGGCGGTCAGTTACCCGACTCCATTGCCGCGATAAAGCGGTTGGACTCATCGATGGATTTATTCATCTCTTTGATAAGGCCGGAGATATCGCTCTGCAGACTGGCAAACTCCCCCTTGATGGCCCCTATGGTCTGGGCGTTGAGGTTGTGCTTGAGGTAGAGCATGTTGTCTTTCATTGAGGTCAGGATAGGAGGCATCTTGCTCTCGGCACGGCGCATGCTGCGGATCAGTTGCTCGTAGGAGCGGCGGGTCTCTTTCAGCTTGGCCTGGCTCTTACTGCGCAGGCTGGCCTTGCTGATCTCACCGATTTCCCCTTGCCACTCATCGAACAGGGCTTCGGCCACATCTTCCACCTTGTTGATGCGGTTGCTGACATCATCGGCGGCTTCCTGGGCCGACTCATATTCGTCTTTGGCCTTGTTGTAAGCCTTTTCCAGATCGCCGCCGTCATGGTTCAGCAGCGCCTGCATCTCTTCCAGTGCCGAACTGAACTGCTCCTGAGCTTCCTGTTGCGATTCTTTGGCGTCTTTGACCCGGTCGACCATGATGTCACGTTTGTGATAGCCAACTTTTTCCATGGCACCGTAATAGGCACTCTGGCAACCACCCAGCAGCAATCCCAGGCTGACCAGGGTGGTGGTGAGGATCTTGTTCATAAGCTTTCTCTTTTCTCTGTTTATGCTTTGTATTTGGCGGCATCTATGATGCACCAGAGATGGGCGATGGCACCTATGATAGCAGGAACTACCAACCACCAGAGGGCGTAACCTGTGACTGTCACCAGAAAGAAGATCAGTGCGGCCAGGATCCGCCCCTGAACCAACTGTCCCAAACCCGGGAAAAATACGCTTGCCAGCGCGGCAATCACATTGCCCGCCGATCCTTGTTGTGACATTAACTCTCTCCTTTAAATTGTGGAAGAAGCATTGAACGACGGGCCTCGGCGCATACCTATGCATAGCGCTGGCGTCATTCCCGGCTTCCTTTGCCCTGCTGCAGTGGCAGCATCACACTTTGTAATCCGGGCATTATTGTACGAAGATAGCGACACTAGACCCAGAGGATCAAGAGAAAACCGTGAGCAACAAGATAGATACCCGCAATTTCAGCTTGTTTATGAAAGGCTGCTGGCACTTCCTGCTGCACCTGAAACAGAGATTGCAGGACGATCAAATCAATATCCGAGCCGGTCATCTGGCCTATGTGACCCTGTTGTCGCTGGTGCCCATGGTGGCCGTTACCATGTCTATGCTGTCGGCTTTCCCTGTCTTCAAGGGGGTGCGGCAACTGATAGAAAACTTTATTTATCAAAACTTTCTGCCGGCCGCAGGCGATACGGTTCAGGTCTATATCAACGAGTTTGTCGGCAACGCCTCCAAGGGCACGGCCGTCGGTATCGGCGCCCTGGTGGTGGTGGCCATTTTGCTGATCTCCGCCATAGACAAGGCGCTGAACTATATCTGGCGCACCAAAGAAAAACGCCAGACTGTCGTGTCTTTTTCCATGTACTGGATGATCCTGACGCTGGGCCCAGTGCTGATGGGGGCCAGCCTGGCGGCCACTTCCTACTTAGTATCGCTGAAAATATTCAACGAAGCCGATACTTATGGTGTAGGTACCTTCTTTGTCGCGCGTCTGCCGTTTCTGTTTTCTGTTGCGGCCTTCCTGCTGCTTTACACTGTGGTGCCCAATCAAAAGGTGAAGCTGCTGCATGCCCTGCTCGGGGCCATAGTGGCTGCCTTGCTGTTTGAGGCGGGCAAGAAAGGCTTTGCCCTGTATGTGACTCACTTCCCCAGCTACGAGGCGATTTACGGCGCCCTGGCGACGATTCCGATACTGTTTGTCTGGGTCTACCTGTCCTGGATGATTGTCCTGATGGGAGCCGAGATCACCGCTTCATTGCCGGAATTCCTCGATGGTGAAGCCCCAGTGGAGCCGCTGGATGATGAACCCGGATCGGCATAATCCGTTTGCCCGCGACTGGCTGGAGGTGGGTGGCGGCCACCGCCTGTATCTGGCGCAATTCGGCAACCCGGAAGGCATCCCGCTGCTGTATCTGCACGGCGGGCCAGGAGCCGGTTGCAACCTTGAAGAGTTGGCGCTGTTTGATCTGCGCCGCTTTCGCTTATTGTTTCTGGATCAGAGGGGCGCCGGCTTATCGCGCTCCGAGAAAGGCCTGGCGCAGAATCATTTCCAGGGCCTGCTCGATGATCTCGAGTCGGTCAGGAAGGCGCTGCGGTTGCCGCGCTGGTGTCTGGCAGGGGGCTCATTCGGGGCAACCTTGGGGCTGGTGTACGGCGGTTTATTCCCTGAGCGGGTCATAGCCCAGACATATTGGGGCAGCTTTATCCCCTCTGCCGAGGGCCGCGATTGGCTCTATGGTGCTGCTGGCGCCGCCAGCCGTTTCCCGGTGGACTATCATGGCTTTTCCCGCTGGCTATCCAGGAGTGAGCGCAGCACTGCGGCGCTGCTGGAAAGCTATGCCAAGGGATTTACCTGCCTCAATGCCCAGGATTATATCCGCAGTTGGCTGCGCTGGGAGCAGCATCTGTCTTTACCCGGGGTACTGTTGCCGCCGCCAAGGGCGCATCGGGACAGCAATATGGCCAGAATCGAACTTCACTATGCCCGCCATCACTATTTCGAAGCCATGAGTCTATTTGACGCAGGGCTCAATAACTGGCCGAAACATACCCGCTTGCTGCAGGGGGAAAATGACTGGGTCTGTCCAACTCATTTGCTGCAGGCTCAGCTTGCGCGCCAGACCCGCCCGGCCGAGTTGCAGCTGGTGGCCGGAGGTCATCACTCGCTGGTGGATGATAAAATGCGTCACGCCGTGGTTGCAGCCCTGTGTGCTATGGGCGACACTGCGGCCTCTTGTGAAACAGAATTAAGGAGTCAGGATTGATCGCCCTGATACAGAGAGTCAGCCGTGCCAAGGTAACGGTTGCCGATGAAGTGACCGGCGCCATAGATAAAGGTTTGTTGGTGTTGTTGGGCGTTGAACGCCAGGATGATATGGCGGCGATGGAAAAGCTGGCCACCAAGGTGATGAATTACCGGGTATTCAGCGATGACAACGGCAAGATGAACCTCAATCTGACTCAGGTCGGCGGGCAGTTGTTGGTGGTGTCGCAATTTACCCTGGCGGCCGATACCAGCCGCGGTCTGCGTCCCAGTTTCTCGGGTGGTGCCAGTCCGGCTCAGGCCGAAGAGCTCTATGAAGCCTTTGTGGCATTTTGCCGTAGCAAGGGGGTGACCACAGAAACCGGCCGCTTCGCTGCCGATATGCAGGTGGAACTGCTGAACGACGGGCCAGTGACCTTTAATCTGAGTGTTTGATATGTCTGAGCCATCATTGCTTAAGCAGCTGGAAAACACCTGGCATGGCACCATCCCCGTCAGTGCCTTTATGGGGATCCGGCCACTGGCTTTTGATGGCACAGAATTTCGTGTCGGTGCACCGCTGGCGCCCAACATCAATCTGCATCAGACCATGTTTGCCGGCAGTATCTATACCCTGTGCACTCTGTGTGGCTGGGGCATGCTCTGGCTGCAACAGCAGCGGGCCGGAGTGAGTGGTGATATAGTGCTGGCCCAGGCCGAGATCCGTTATCGGGCGCCGGTGACTGCCAATCCCGGTGAGTTGATCGAGGCCAGAGTCAGCTGGCCGGGCGTGTCACTGACGCCTTTGAGTGAAGGGCGCAGGGTCAAAGTCAGGCAGGAGGTGGAACTCTGGAGTCACGGCCTTTGCTGTGCTTCTTTCTTGGGGGTTTACGTCAGCCAGCCCAAGCAAGAGGCGACCCTGTCCTAGCTGGGATTACCTAGGCTTACAGGTTCGGTTTTAACCTTGTAAGCCCTGGATAACAACCTTTCCTTTCTAAAAAATCGAATTTAATATCAAATTTTCTCCGCTTTTTTTCTATTTTATCCATCAGTAAACTGCTCAGCATAGATTGGAGCAAAAGCTCTGACTCAAACAAATTCCTGAATCGAAGCGGAGCAATATCATGAGCAAAGTATTAGTTTTGAAATCCAGCATCCTGGGTGGTTACTCTCAGTCCGGTCTCTTGGTCGACCACCTGATCAAGCATTGGCAGGAGCAGGGTTCCAGCATCACAGTCAGGGACCTGGCGGCCGAGCCTCTGCCGGTACTGGACGGTGAAATTGCCACCGGCCTGCGCGGCGGCGAACAGCTGAGCGAGCGCCAGCAACAGGCGTTGGCCTTGTCTGATGAGCTGATCCAGGAACTGAAAGATCACGACACACTAGTAATAGCTGCGCCCATGTATAACTTCGGTATTCCGACTCAGTTGAAAAACTGGATTGACCTGATTGCCCGCGCCGGTGTGAGTTTCAGTTACACAGAAAATGGCCCTGTGGGTCTTATCACTGGTAAGCGCGCGGTAGTGATCACTACCCGAGGTGGGGTACATAAAGACTCGACCACAGACCATGTGGTGCCTTATCTGAAAACCGTGCTGGGCTTTATTGGAATTACCGAAGTGGAAACCGTCTACGGTGAAGCGCTGAACATGGGCCCGGATGCCAACGCCAAGGGTATTTCAGCAGCCAAATCTTCGCTGGCGGCCATCTCTGTCTGAGGCAAACATCTCTTCCACCATCAATCTGAACGCCAGTTGCTTGACTGATTTGGTTCTACTGCCCCGGAGGTGACTCCCCGGGGCTTTTTTGTGACTGCTTGTCCGGCTCGAGCGCCTTGCTGCAAAGGGGACAAGCGGCATTGACTCCTTCGGCGGGCCACTGCTCACGATAACGCACCCGCGCAGAGGCTTGGCCGCGATGTTGGCTTATCTGAAATCGCCCGGGCTTGCTTGTCATTATGGTTACTCAGGTTGGCAGCAGACCAACTCCTTGAAGGCGCCGCCGTTGAGCACGCAATCAAAGCCGTTGGCCCGCAGAATTTCGCAGCCCTTCTGGGCGCGCATGCCGGCACCACAATAGAGCACAAAGGGTTCCTGCTTATTCGGTTGCTGCTTTAGCCAGGTATCCAGGGTATCCAGTGGCACATTCACCGCCTGCGGCAGGTGCCCTTCGGCATATTCGGCGGCCGAGCGGACATCCAGTACCCGAACTCCCTTGGCGATCATCTCATGGCACTGCTCAGGGCTCAGGCAGCCGTCTTGTGGATTGGCGTTGGTTTGCATTTTCAGACTCTCTATCAATTAGAAAATTTTCAATAAGGTTAATCTTATGAAATTGGAAATGCAATGGTCTGGATACTGGCCGTTTTCTCACCAGGGCTGTTTTTTGTTCTATCCTTTGGAAAAAGGAAATGATTTGAAAATAGTGTATGGACAAGAATATGCCAACAGCTCTCTGGCTGCAGGGTCACAACGCTTCTGAGCGCCTGGAGCGCATTCACGATCATCTGTTACTCAGCTACCCTTGGGTGGATCGTATCGCCTGTGCCCTGTATCACGATTCGACCGGGCTGCTAAAAACCTTTATCAACAGCACTCACAGGGGACAGGCCATAGTGGGTTATGAATATCCCATGTCCGACAGCCCGGTGCTCAGCCAATTGGCCGACACAGGGCAGTATCGGGTGATAGACGATATCAAGGCCAATATCTTGCCGGAAAACAGCCATTCGCGTTGGTTGCTGGAGCAGGATTACAACTCCTCCTTTACCGTGCCCCTCTACGATGAACAGAGGTTTCTGGGGTTTCTGTTCTTCGATTCATACCGCGTGGCGGCCTTCGATGCCAAGGCGCAGCGCGATATGGTGCTTTATGCCAACTTGATCAACATGTCTCTGTGCGCCGAACTCAATGCAGTGCGCACTATTCTCGCCTCGGCTCAGGTGGCACGGGACTTTGCCGACCTGCGCGACTTTGAAACCGGCGCGCACCTGGATCGCATGGCGGCCTATTCGGGCCTGATCGCCGGCATAGTCGCCCCCAAATACGGCCTGAATGATGAGCAGATAGAACATATCACCCAGTTTGCGCCGCTGCATGACATAGGCAAGATAGGTATTCCGGACAAGGTGTTGTTGAAAGAGGGGCCCTTAAGCATAGACGAGCGTACTCTGATGGAGACCCATGTGGATAAGGGCGAGTGCCTGATCCGCAAGGTGCTGGGGGATTTTGGTCTGGCGCATCTGCCGGATTCGACCATCATGCTCAACATAGTGGCCTGTCATCATGAGTATCTGGATGGCAGCGGCTATCCCCGAGGTTTGAAGGGGGAAGAGGTGCCGATTGAAGCCAGAATAGTGACTGTGGCGGATATCTTCGATGCCCTCAGCAGCGAGCGGCCCTATAAGCAGGCCTGGCCACTGGATGCCTGTTTCCGTGAGTTGAGAAGCATGGTGGCCGCCGACAAACTGGACGGCCACTGCGTCGAAGCCTTGGCGGCTTCGACTACACAGATCCTGGATATCATGGGGCGCTGCCGCGATGACAAGGCGGCCTGAAAAGAGGCCTGCAGTGCCGATGCATTCCGTTAAAGCTTCTTGGGCTTCTTACTCTGGTTTTCTAGGGCTTCCTGGGGCTAAGCTCAGTCCTGCCAGCAGCGGAAGATCAACGAAGTATTGATGCCACCAAAGGCAAAGTTATTGCTCATCACCAAGTCGGTATCCAGTGCCCGGCCTTCGGCGCGAATATAATCCAGCTCGGCGCAATTCTCGGCGACATTCTCCAGGTTGATTGTGGGTGCAAACCAGCCATCACGCATCATCATAATGCTCCACCAGGCCTCCAGCGCGCCGCAAGCGCCCAGGGTATGGCCGGTATAGCTCTTCAGCGATGAAATCGGCATCTGCTCGCCAAATACTGCGGCGGTAGCCCGGCTCTCGGCGGCATCACCGCGGTCGGTGGCCGTACCGTGGGCGTTGACATAGCCTATCTGCTGCGGCGCTATCTTGGCATCTTTGAGTGCCAGCCGAATCGCCTTTTCCATGGTGTCGGCGTTCGGTTGCGTCACATGCAGGCCGTCTGAATTGGTACCAAAACCCAGCACCTCGGCGTAGATACGCGCGCCTCTGGCCTTGGCATGCTCCAGCTCTTCGAGCACCAGGGTGCAGGCGCCTTCGCCTATCACCAGGCCGTCTCGGTCGCGATCGAAAGGCCTGGGGGTCAACTCAGGAGTGTCGTTGCGGGTACTGGTGGCAAACAGGGTGTCGAACACGACCGCTTCTGTGGGGCAGAGTTCTTCGCCGCCACCCGCCAGCATCAAATCCTGCTGGCCATACTTGATGGCTTCATAGGCATAACCTATGCCCTGGCTGCCGGACGTACAGGCGCTGCTGGTGGTTAATACCCGCCCCTTGAGGCCGAAAAATACCCCGACATTGACCGCCGTGGTATGGGCCATCATGCGGATATAGCTGGTGGCGGTAACGCCGCTCATATCGCCGTGTTTGAGCATGTCGCCAAAGGCGGTGATGGGATCTGTACTGCCGGTGGAAGAGCCGTAGGCTATGCCCATGGCGCCTGAGGCTATCAGAGGATCATGCAACAGGCCGGCCTCCTCCAGCGCCATTTCACTGGCGCGGGTGGCCATCAGAGACACCCGACCCATGGAGCGGGTCTTCTTGCGCGAATAGTGTGCCGGAGTGCTGAAGTCGCTGACCGGCGCCGCCAGACGGGTGTGCAGGCCGTCGAACCTGTCCCATTCATCCATGCGAACCACGGCATTTTGGCCTGCCTGCAGCCTGGCCTTGACGCTGTCCCAATCCTGGCCCAGGGCGGAAATGCCGCCCATGCCGGTAATCACCACCCTGCGGCTCATAGCATGCCTCCGTTGACCGAGATCACCTGGCGGGTGATATAACCGGCTTCGTCAGACATCAGGAAGTTGGCCAGTGCCGCTATCTCTTCAGGCTGGCCCATGCGCCGCAACGGCACCAGTTGCTGTACCAGTTCGGGGCTGAAGGCATCGACCATTTCGGTTTCGATAATCCCGGGAGCGATGCAGTTGACCGTGATCTTACGTTTGGCCAGCTCCAGTGCCAGCGCCTTGGTGGCGCCTATGATGCCGGCCTTGGAGGCGCTGTAGTTCACCTGGCCACGGTTACCGGCCAAACCGGAAACCGAAGACAGCGTAATGATGCGGCCGCCCTTGCGTCGTTGGATCATCGGCATCAGCGCCGGATGGATCACATTGTAGAAACCATCGAGATTGGTGTGGATGACGCCATCCCATTCGGCCTCTGTCATCGCCGGGAAAGCCGTATCGCGGGCGATTCCGGCATTGAGAACCAGGCCGTGATAGGCACCGTTGGCTTCTATGTCGGCCTCAATGACTTGGCGGCAGGTCTGGCGCTCGGCGACATCGAACTGCAGCAGGCTGACCTTGACGCCCAAGGCTTGGATTTCGGCGGCGCTGGCCTCGGCGGCGGCTTGATTGGCATGAAAGTGCAGGGCGATATCAAAGCCGGACTGCGCCAGGCGCAGGGCGATAGCCTTGCCTATGCCGCGGCTGGAACCTGTGACCAAAACTCTCTGTGTCATGCGGAATCTCCCTGCATCGCCTCCAGACTACCGGCAATATAGGCCTGGGTGTCCTGGGGCTGAAAAACGTTTACATTGGCGCTGGCGATCTCTGTGTCGCCATCAAAGATGCGGCAGTCGAACACTGCCAGTCCCGTGTCTTCCTGATAGAGGCGCTGCACCTGAGTCAGGTATTCGCGTCCGGGCAGGAATCCCGGGGTATGCATGCTGAGCTTACGGCTGCCCAGCAAAAAACCGACCCGGATAATATCACCGCGGGCCTCGGCTTCCACTCCGGCCAGTGCTGCTATGCTCTGGGCCATATATTCTATGCCGACATAATTGGGCACCAGAGCTCGGGCGTCATCGAAATAGGGGCTCTGCTCACTAATCTTCACCTTGGTCAGCAGCCTGTCTTGGCTGTGCTCGACCACGGCGTCTATCAGTATCATGGGCGCCCTGTGGGGCAGAAAATCGGCGATATCACGCTCGGTTAAAGGCTGGGTCATTCCGGGGCTCCACGGCTGAAGATCAGGCTGGCATTGCTGCCGCCAAAGGCGAAGGAGTTACTCATCAGGTGATTCAGAGAGTGGCGGCTGCCCTGTTTGACCAGCGGCAGTGCGGGATCCTTGCCATCCTGCTCACCATCCCACAGATGCGGCGGCAGTTGTCCATCAGGGTTGAGGGGCGACAACAGCAGCCAGCAGAATACCGCTTCCAATGCCCCGGCGGCGCCCAGTGCGTGGCCGGTCAAGGGCTTGGTGGAACTGCAAGGCGGCAGTGCTTCGGCAAATACCGAGTGCATGGCGCGGCTTTCCATGGCGTCATTCTTGGGGGTGGCAGTGCCGTGCAGATTGACATAGTCGATGTCATCAGGCGTCAGCTCCGCCTGCTTGAGTGCCATCTCCATGGCGGCAATTGCGCCGCTGCCCTCGGGATGGGGCGCCGAGATATGGTGGGCATCGGCCGACTCGCCGACACCGGACAGCAGCACCTGGCCGCTTCCTCTCTCCAGGGTAAACAGCGCCGCGCCTTCACCTATGTTGATGCCGTCGCGGTTGGCGCTAAAAGGATTGCAGTGCCCCTTGGAGACAGACTCAAGCGCATCGAAGCCGTTGAGGGTCAATTGGCACAGGCTGTCGACCCCGCCGACTATCACCATGTCGCACAGTCCGGCGTCCAACAGCCGTTTACCGGCGGCAAACACCTTGGCGCTGGAGGAGCAGGCCGTCGACAGTGTGTAACAGGGACCGCTCAGCTTGAACCAGGCTTGCAGGAAGCGACTGGTACCCCCCAGCTCCTGCTGAAAATAGTGGTAATCCGAAGGGAAATGGCCGTGGCGATTGCGGTACTCCAGTGCCTCTTCGCCCTTGGAGATCCCTGAGGTGCTGGTGCCTATGACAACCGCGATGCGCTCCTTGCCATATTTGGCCTTGGCGGCTTCCACCGCCGGGGTAATTTGCAGCGCGGCACACAGCAACAGGGCGTTGTTACGACAGTCATAGTCGGCAAACTCGGCGGGAATGGCCGGTAATTCGCTGTTCACTACCCCGACTATGGCCGGCCGTTCAAACAACAGGTTGTCGCGGCTGACCATGCCGCGGCTGTCACCGGCGAGCAAGGCGTTAAGCACCTCGTCGGCCCGGTTGCCGAGAGGGGTACAAAAACCCGCATGATTTATGGCTGTAGTTGTCATATCTCTGTTTTGGGATCCGGCCCTGTATCCATTACAGGGGCTTAATGTTCAGTTTTAAATCGGCCTGCGGCATGTTCATGGCCACTTCCGCATGCCAGATGTCGGGGCTGGAGTAACTTATCCGTATCAGCTCGCGATTGTCATTGCTCAGCAATACCCGGCACAGGACGGCGGCGCAATCTTCCAGTTTCACCCTGGCACCATCCAGATAAGCGTTCAGCTTTTCCTCCGGCCAATAGATGAGCTGCAGCAAGGCCAGCAGATATTCTGCTTTAAACTCATTGCCGAGCAGTACACTCTGCTCGCTGGTCAGTGTATGTCCATCGTAGATCAAGGTAAACAGTGCTTGGCCCAGAGGTGCCAGCCCCACCACTGTCATCTGCTGCGGCTGCAGTTCCAGTTGGCTGATAAGCTCATGGCTCTGCTCCCCTCGTTGCAGCCGCACCTGCTGGCTGAGACTGAGCGTTTGCTCCAAAGTTTGAGCTTGAACCGAGTCACTGCCCTGGGGCTCATCTGGCTGCTTTGCGTCTTTGGCAGCCTTGGTATCAGAGGTTTGTCCCTTGGGCGCGGCCTGGTTCAGCGGCAGCGGCGCCAGACAATAACTGACATCCTTTGCCAGGGCAACGCAGGTTTGGCGATACAATAGCTGGCTGCAGCCACTCAGGCCAACCAGCACAGTGGCAAGCAGTAGCAAGCGGGTGACAGCGGCTGTCATAAGGCTTCCTCGACGGCGTCGCGGCAGAGGTTCACCACCAGATCCAATCTGCGCCGGGATTCACTGACAAAGGGGTTGTTGCTGTCCCAGGCGTAGCCCGCCAGGATAGAGCAAATCATCTGTTTTATTTTGGGGTTGGCGTCTTCAAAGAAGATCACCTCCTGGAATCTGCCGTCATACCAGGCTTCCACATAGGTGCGGAAGGTGTTGACCCCCAGCATCAAGGGCTCGGCATAATCCTGCTGCCAGTCTACCGCTTCCCCCTTGAGTTGGCGTACCAGACAGTCGCAGGCCAGACTGGCCGAGTGCATGGCTATGGTCACCCCGGAGGAGAATACCGGGTCGAGAAACTCACCGGCATTGCCCAGCAGGGCAAACTTGTCACTGGCCAGGGTGCTGACATTGGCCGAATAGCCCTTCAAGGTGGCGCAGTCGCGGATCACTCTGGCGTCCTTAAGCAGCGCCTCCAGCCCTGGCTCTTCATTGACTATGGTGCGCAGTTGCTGCTCCAGGCTGCCTTCGAGTCTTGCCAGCAGATGCGGTTCGGCCACCACCCCCAGCGAACAGGTGCCGTTACTGAAGGGGATCAACCAATACCAGATATCCTTGTTGCGCGGATGCACGCTGATAAGGATCTTGTTACGGTCAAACTCCGGGTCGCTGATATTGTCCTCAATATGGGTAAAGATGGCCGAGCGGGCCGGCAGGCTGGAGGGGCATTCCAGCTGCAGCAATCTTGGCAACACCCGGCCAAAGCCACTGGCATCCAGCAGATATTTGGCCTGCACTGAATAGACTCGTCCATTTTCGTCTGCCACTGTCAGCCGTGGCTCTGCGCTGAGATCCACCGCGGTGACCGTCTGGCCATAACGTATCTCTACCCCTTGGGTACTGGCGGTGTCGGCCAGCAGCTTGTCGAACTGGCCTCGGGGAACCTGAAAGGTGGTGCCGGGGCCAGGGGTAAACTTGTCACTGAAATCAAAGGTGGTGTAGCGGCCGTTGCGCCGAAAGGCGGCGCCGTTTTTAAACTGAAACCCTGCCTCGGCCACGGCTTCTGTCATCCCAGCCTGCTCCAGCACTGTCATGCAGCAGGGCAGCAGGCTCTCTCCGATGGAAAAGCGTGGAAATTGGGCCCGCTCCAGCACCAGGGCATCTACTCCTTGTTGTTTCAGCAGGCTGGCCGCGACCGAGCCGGATGGCCCGGCACCGATAATTACCACATCGACTTGTTCCACGGCATTGGCAGTGTTCACTTTGCATTCCTTGTAAGAGTTGAGGTTAGGGGAGCGAGTAACAGGGTAAAACCTATGCCCAGCGCCAGGGTCATGCCAAAGGCGGCAATGGCATAGGTGTCACTCAAAGCCAGCAGGCCAAAGGCCAGCAGGGTTGAGGCGGCAGACATCAGCACCGCCAACATCACGCCTCTGGGATGCTGTTTAGCTTCGGCAAAAAACAGGCTGTAGTCCACGCCTATGCCGAACACCAACACCAGTGCCAGGGCATGAAACAGGGTCAAGCCGCTGCCGAGCCAGCCAAGGGCGCCCAGAGTCAGAATCGCCGCCAGAGTCGGCACCAGCGCCACCCAAAGGCCGCGGCGCAAACCAAAGCGCCAGCTGAAAATCACCGCCGCTAGTGTCAGTGCCAGTGCCAGCATCAGCAGGGTCAATTGACGGTATTTGGCCATCAGCGCCGAGATATCGGCGACCTTGTCGACCAACTGCACGCCCGGGTTGCTGCTTGCCAGCTGCTTGAGGGCGTCGAGATCGTGGATGCCACCGAGCAGCACTATGGCGGCGTGAGCCGTTATTCCGTCAGTGGGGGCGAGGTAGAGGTCACTCAGCCCTGAGGATTTAGCCCCTTCACTGGTGAGCCAGTCTGTGGCCGAGAGCGGCTGGAATTCGGCCCATTGCCTCGAGAGCGGCCCGGCCAGCTCGGCATTCAGCCCCAGGGTGTCCAAAACCGTATCAGTTTGGCGATAGATAAGCCCCTGCAACTGATGATCTTGCTGCTGGCGTTTGATGCTCGGCAAATAGCGGGCGATATTCACGCTGTTGCCGAGTTTGCCTTCAGCAATCAAACGCTCGAGCCCAGGCGCCAGCTGTTCGAGACGCTGCAGCATCTCCTCGGCGCTGTCACCTCGGACCAGCAGGAACTGGTTGTCTGTGCCGCCACTCAGCAGTTGCCTGAGAGTATTTTCCGGCTCGCTAACGGCTGCCGGGCTGCTCTGCAGCGCCCGGATGTCATCGTTGGCCTTGAGGTCAATGCCGCCAAACAGCAGCAGTAACCCCAGTGGCACCAGGATTAACAGACTGCTGCGCCGACCGAGAGCTTGCCAGAGACTCAGCAAGCGGCCAGCCAGCGCCAGTCGGCTGTCTCCGGCAAGCAAGGGGCTGGCGGCTATGGCCGGGTAAGCCAGCAGCAGTGTCAGCCAGGTGAAAATCAGCCCGCTGGCACAGAATACGGCCACCTGTTGCATGCCGGGAAAAGGTGCCAGGCCTATACCCAGATAGGCGCCGACACTGGTGAGCAAGGCCAGGGTCACGGCCGGGAATATCAGACCAATCACCTGTCTGGGAGAAGCCTTGGGATGTTGCAAGCGCTCGCAGTAGAAGTGAAAGCTGTAGTCGATGGCGATACCGATAAGGCTGGTGCCGAACACCAGAGTCAGCAGATGCAGTTCGCCAAACAGTGTCAGGGTAGTGACCGTCGCCGCCAGGAATCCACTGCCCAGGGTGAGCAGTGCCACCGTCAGCGGCATCAAGGAGCGAAACGCCAGCAGCACCAGCAGAATCACTCCAAGCAGGGAGACTAATCCGATACGGTTGATCTCGCTCTTGGCCGATTCTGTTGCGGCCGCGGCATGAAACAGGGCACCGGCCTTGAGCACTCGAATATCTTGCGGCAGAGGCGCCAAGGCCTGCTCCAGCGCCTTGAGCTGGATTGCCTGTTGCTGCGGGTTAAAGGCGCTGCCTATGCCCTCGGCCATCACTATGGCTGCATACTGGCCTTGCGGCGTTGGCGCCAACAGTATGCCATCTGCCTGGGTGAGACTGCGGCCCTCGGCCAGCGACTTGAGCCAGTCGGGGAACAACAACAGCGGATCTTCGGCAATCAGGTCGCTGCCGGCGGCGCCAAAGGCGCTATAGAGCTGTTGCTGCGCGTTTTGAATCAGAGGGGTTAATTCACCGCTAGCGAGTTGCTGCCTCTGGCTGTCACTGAGCAGCCCCATGCGATAGGGGAAATAGAAACGCCCCAGGGCGCTGAAGCTGTCGGCCTCGGCGCTGCGCACTCTCTTAAAGGCGTTTTGCTCCTTTTCCAGCGCACTCCGTAGCTGTTTGCCGGCGTCGATCGCCTGAGGCTTATCCTTGGCAATCAGGCCGATATACACTTGATTGCCCAGCTTCTGCTCCATGCGTTTCAGCGCTGCTTCGGCGAGTGGATCTTCCTGCACCTTGGGCAGCATGGCGAGAATGTCGCTCTGAATACGGCCGCCCTGTTGCCACTGCCAGACGCCAAGCAGAATAAGCAGCGTCAGCAGCCCCAGCCACAACAGCAGGCCAACCGGCGCAGAGAGCCTGGGACGAGAGCGCTCAGGGCGAGGCGACATCAGGGGGCCACCTCTGGAAAGAAGCGAGCGCGCTCGCTGTCATTGAGTGGGGATTTATCCAGTTCAGAGAAAAATATCTGGCTGATATCGCCGTTCTTGGCCAGCAGGGTCAGAGATTCGAGATCCTTATTGCCTTCGAGCACCATTTGCGGCAGCAGAGCTGCCATTGTCTGCTCCTTGGCCTTGAGTCCCAGTTGCCAATGACCCGCTTGGTCATTGAGCAGATAGAGTTCAAACCCTTGGCTCAATGCCTGAATATCACCGGAGAGCAGAGATTGCATCATGCGCGGCAGCATTTCAGCCATGGCTGCCGGGCCGGCATCGGCCTTGGTGACACTGAGCTTGCCCTGGCTGTCCTGCTGGATAAGCTCGCCCTGTTTCAGCAGCAAGAGGTTGCCGAAGGGAGTCTGCTGTTGCCAGAGCATGCCCAGCTCTCGCTGAAACAGAAATTCGCCGCTGCTGCGAAGTGGCTGCTTCAGCACCCTGAGCCAGCGCACCTGCTCAAACTGGCCTCGGCTGCTGTCGCTGAGAGCCATCTTAGTGCTTAACTGCTGCAGAGCCTGCTCTGTGGCCGCCCTGGCAAAGAGTTTGTCGAATGCCTGCGCCTCCGGCCTGATTTTTCCCTTGGCTTCGGCGGCCAATACTGCCACCGGCTCTGTCTGAGTGTTATCAGCCGCCACTTTTGCCAATGCCATAGTGGCTGGCGCCATTTCTCCCAATACCATAGTGGCTGGCGCCACTTCCCCTAAAGCCATGTTGCTGCAAGCGGCGCCAAACCAAACCAGTCCCAGCAGCCCAAGCAGTGTGGCTGGCTGCCGAGTGAGCCGAAAGCCGCAGGCTGAAGGTTTCATGACTTGGCCTCGGCGGCCGCGATAAAGGGCGTCAGGCGCTCGCGGAACACCGGCGGGGTCACCAAGCACAGTTCCTGAGTCTGCATATCCACCGCGGCCTGTATGGTGTAGCCCTTGGTGAGGCGCTCACCGCTGGCGGCGTCGCAAATCTGGTAGTTGATCTTCAGCCGATTTTCCCACTCAACCAAGGCGGCACTCACCCGGATCTTCTGCTCGAAACGGCTGGGTTTGACGTATTTCAGCTGCAGATCCACTATCGGCCAGGCGTAACCCGACTCCTGCATCCGCCGGTAGCCGTAGTCGAACCTGTCCAGCAGCTTGCAGCGGGCTATTTCAAAATAACGCAGATAGTTGCCGTGCCAGGTAATGCCCATGGAATCGACATCGTGGAAGGGGATCTCCAGCTCTATTTCAGTGCTGAGGATAGCTTTCATCGGCACACCTCCCACTCCCCGGCTTGGATCTTGGCCAGGGTTTGCCGCAACAAGGCTTCCAGCGGCCTGTCTTCAATCAAGAGTTCAAAGTCGGCTTCCAGCTGCGCCAGGGTGGTAGCTACTGACTCGGTCAGCGACTCCCGTTCCAGTTCACCGGCGAGCAGGCGCAGGCGGATCCCCTGACTCATGGCCAGCAGTGCGGCAGCGGCCACCTGCTCGGTCAGTTCCAATACCCGCAGGGCATCACGGGCGGCAATGGTGCCCATGCTGACCTTGTCCTGGTTGTGGCACTCGGTAGAGCGTGAGAACACGCTGGCGGGCATAGTGTGTTTCAGTGCCTCGGCGGTCCAGGCCGAGCAACCTATCTGCACTGCCTTGAAACCGTGGTTGATGGGGCTGCGCTCGCCCTGGCTGGCCGACAGGTTGGCCGGCAGGCCGTTGTTGAATTTGGGATCCATCACCAGAGCCATCTGCCTGTCCAGCAGATCCGCCAAATTGGCCACCGCATTCTTGAGGCTGTCCATGGCAAAGGCGATATGGCCGCCATAGAAGTGGCCACCATGGAGAATATGTTCCCCCTCGCCGTCCACTATCGGGTTGTCGTTGGTGCTGTTGAGTTCGGTCTCGATAAACTGGCGCATAAAGGGCAGGGCATCGGCCAAGACCCCAATAATGTGCGGCGCGCAGCGAATCGAATATCTGTCCTGTAGTCTATCTGAGTTACGTGGGTGCTCGTGGTGGTTGAGGTCTTCACGGATCCAGGCCGCGACCTGGTTCTGCCCAGGATGTGGCTTGGCGGCAAACAGTATCTCGTCGAAATGGTTGGAGTTGCCCTTGAGCGTCAGTGAGGCCATGGCGGTAATGCGGGCGCACAGGCGGCTCAGGTACTCGGCCCTGTCATAGGCCAGACAAGCCAGCGCCGTCATCACGGCGGTGCCGTTCATCAGTGCCAGGCCCTCTTTGGGCCTGAGCTTGAGGGCGCTGATCCCAAGTTCAGCATAGACCTCGCTGGTGGCGCGGCGCTGTCCTTGATAGAAGACCTCCCGCTCGCCAACCAGTACGGCGGCCAGATAAGACAGTGGCGTGAGATCGCCGCTGGCACCCACAGAGCCTTCCTCCGGGATCACCGGTACTATGTTGAGGTTCAGCAGCAGGGCTATGCGTTCCAGCAGCTCATAGCTGACACCGGACTTACCCACGGCCAGTGAGTTGAGGCGACAGGCCATCACGGCTCTGGCCTGGGGGATCTCCAGCACCTTGCCCATGCCGCAGCCATGAAAGCGCGACAGATGCAGCGGCAGCTCGTGTACCAGATCCGGGCCGACATTGACGGTACAGGAATCGCCGTAGCCTGTGGTGACCCCATAGACCACGCCTTCTTCATGAAGCAGGCTGTCGATAAAGCGGGCGCCGCGCTGGATATAGTCACGGTACTCTGCACTGGCGTTGAGGGTCACCGGCGCTCCTTTGGCGATGGCGACCACCTGTTCCAGTGTCAGTGATGTTTGGCCGAAGCCGACCGTCTTGGTGGCCTTAACTGTTGCGCTCATGAATTGTCCTTGGGGCGGTCAGCAACTTGGTCCTGCCGCCAAAAATCGAAAAAGTTAAACCACTGCAGTGGTGCCTTGCGGGCAAAATGTTCCAGTCGCTGGGCATAGAGGCCTGCTGCCTGTTGCAGTCGCTGCTGCCGCTCGGCTCTCGGGCCTTTGAGGCTCTGCTCGAAGGGCTCGAGCCAGACTTTATAGCCCTGCTGCTCCCGCAGGCAGAACATGGTGTAGATGGGGCAGTCCAGCAGACCGGCCAGAATAAAGGGGCCCTGGGGGAAGGGCGCCATCTCGCCGAGGAATGGCACTTTTACCGTACGACCCGGGCTGTGGCTGGAGGTGCGATCGGCGGCAATCACCACCAATTCTCCGGCCTCGACCTTGCTTTGCAACAACATGGAGGTGGCCGGGTTGAGTTCGGTGACCTGAAGTAAGTTGAGTTCACTGTCCGGGTTCAGCTGCTTGAGCACCCGGTTGAAGTTTTCGGCATTGCGGGTCATCACCATCACATTGACCTTCACCTTGCGCTGGTGAATGGAGATGGCGCGGCACAGCTCGATATTGCCAAGGTGGGACACCAGCAACACGGCTCCCTGGCCGCTTTGTAACTGCTCGGCCAACTGTTGACGGTCGCTGAACTCCACCTGCTGCAAGCGAATGCGATCGCACCAGGCATCGATGCGATCCAGCGCGGCATTGCCGAAGGCGAAGAAGTGGCGCAGGCTGTCGCGCCAAGTCACTGGCTGACCGAGGCTCGGGTGCTGTGGCTCCAGTGTCTGCACCCGCTTTAGAAACGCTTGTGACGCCTCGCGGGCCTGTCGCCCCGTGATAAAGAAGTAACAGATCACCGGGTACATGATTACCCGTGCCAGCCAGTGGCCGCCGAAACGATAGCTTTCGGCCAGCAGCTTGATACCCCAGTAGCTGCCCCGTTCCTTGACGTTGGACCAATGGGCGCCTTGGGGGTTGTCTTGTGCCGCTTGTATTGGCCCCAGTTTCTGCCCCTTGAGCTTGCGCCACAGCATGGAGAAAAACAGCCTGCTGTGCAGCTTGCTGATCCGCACATTGTCGGCCAGCCCCTGAAAATGGCTGCTGCCGTCTTCCGGGTAGATCACCTTGGTGGGGATATGCTCTATGGCAACACCGCGCCAGTAGAGACGCACCATGACTTCGATATCAAAGTCCATCCGCTCGCCGAGGGCTTCGCTGCGAAGCAGGGCTTCGGTGGCCGCCAGTGGATAGATTCGAAAGCCGCACATGGAATCGCGGATATCCAGGCTCAGGGTCTCGACCCAGACCCAAAAATGGGTCAGGTAACGGCCGTAGAGCCGACCCTTGGGCACGGAATCATCATATTGCGGCAGGCCGGAGATCAGCGCCTTGGGGTTGAGCTGCGCCCTGGCGATTAGCGCCGGAATATCTTCCAGATTATGTTGGCCGTCGGCGTCCACCTGTAGGCCGTGGGAAAAACCCGCAGCCCAAGCGGCGCGCAGGCCTGTCATCACGGCGGCGCCCTTGCCGCGGTTATAAGGGTGATGCAGCAGGCTGACCCAGTCGCTGTGTTGTTCGGCCAACTGTTGCAACAGATAGCGGGTCTCATCGTCGCTGCCGTCGTTGATCAAAAAGCAGGGCAGCCCCAGCGGTTTGAGGGCTTCCAGCGTTGCAGCGATATGGCCCCTGTGGTTGTAATTGGGGATGATCAGCGCCAGCTTCATTGCTTGGCCTCTGTCTTGAAGGCAATACGACCCGAGCCGAACTTCTGTTCGCCGTTGCTGTAGCTGAAGCTCAGTTTACCCTTGGCGGGGTTATTGCTGATGCTGAGGGTGACTTGCATATTCGGCAACAGCAGTTGCTGAAACTTGAGCACCTCGAGTACCGCGACTTCGGCATCATAGCCGAATGCCTGGCTGCCGAGACGCACGGCCCAGTCCAGTTGAGTCACGCCGGGCAATACCGGCTGGCCGGGAAAGTGGCCGGCAAACATAGGCAGCTCGGCCGGAATGCTCAGGCACCAACTGGCTTCATTGTCCTGATGCCGGTGTTGAAGAATGGGCGGAAGAACAGACTTAATCATGATCAAACAGCTCAAGAATATCGTTTTTGAGCAACTTGCCCTGGGCGTTGAGCGGCAGCTGCTGTGGATAGCGCCAGCGCCTTGGCAGAGTCACACGTTCAAATTGGCTCAGCAGATGGGCCTTGAGGGCGTTGTTGATGCTGAGTTTGCCCTCGGCTTCGAGCTGTGCCTTGCCGGCGGTGGAAAGCTCTACCGCCGCGCCCAGTTGCACCCTGGGGTTTTCCAGCAGCACCAGATGCGATTGGGTCACCCAGGGATGGGCGTTGAGCAAGGTTTCCATCTGTACCAGAGACAGGCGCTTTTCCTCTATCTTGACGATGCGGTCCAAGCGGCCTTCGAGGCAGAATTGGCCTTCGCCCAGCAGCCGGACCTTGTCTTCACAGCGGTATTGGCCGTCGTCTTCGAGATAGGGCGAGCGCAGCAGCAAAGCGCCGTCGCTGTCATTGCTCAGCTCCATGGGGGCAAAGGCCTGCCAGGGCGTGTCGCTGCTCTGTTGGCGCCGATAACCTATGCCGCCGGTTTCCGTGCTGCCGTAGACCTCGATTGGCAGGCTACCGTAGCAGCGCTTGACCCCTTGGGCGGCTTCCAGGCTCAGGGGCCCGCCGGAGCTGAAGATCAGGCTGGGAGTGTGCAGCTGGCGTTCATGCTCCAGCGCATCCGGCAGCCTCGACAGCTGCGCCGGGCTGCTGATCAGGCACAGGTTGGGAAACAGGGCGGTGTAATAACTCAGGGTTTCCGGGTATTCCACCAGATCGCTGAGGAAGGGGCGACTGGCCGCCAGTGGCCAGAGAATCTTAAACAGCAAGCCATAGATATGTTGGTGGCTGACAGTGGCAATCACGCTGCAGTGTGGCAGGTGAGCGGCGAAGGTCTGCTCCAGCACACTGACTTCTGCATCCAGTTGCTGCAGACGCTTGCGAACCGCCTTGGGTTGGCCGCTGGAGCCAGAGGTGAACAGCAGCAGTTCGCCGAACTCATCCTCCTCGGCCATCTGCGGCCAGGGCGAGTGGGGCAGTGACAGCTCTTTTTTCAGCTCGAGCCAGATCTTGCCCTCACACAGGGGGCGGTCTGACACTATGGCATCAAACTCCTGGGTCAGTTCGCTGAGGGTACCCGGCTGAGTGTTGGCCGGCAGTATGATCTGCTTGCCCGACAACAGGGCGGCGCAGAGGCCAACGGCGAACAGATCGCTGCTGTCGCAGGCCAGTAACCAACGCTTTTCCGGCCGGGCTTGCAGGCGCTGATGCAGATGATAGACCTGGGTGGCGAACAGTGAACCCGTGACTATGTCATGGTGGTTAAAACTGATCAGTTGTTGCCCTGCTGGGCCTTGGGTAAGCCAGGTTTTCAATAACTCTGTCATAACTGTCCCTTTATGATCGCTTCAGACAAAAGTGGCGATAGAGCCATTCTCCGCCACCGAGCAGCCCCATCAGCAGATAGGCTATCAGGCCGTTGTACAGGGTCCAGGTCTCCAGGCTGGTAAACAGCGCCGTATAAGCCGCCATGCCGCCGTTGAAGACAAACAGACCGCACCAGAGTTGTGTGACCCTTACCAGGTAGGGCCTGGCTTCCTCGGGCAGATCCGGCTCGGCCAACCTGGCCAGACGTTCCACCATGCTGGGACCTTTAAGCAGCGAAGAGGCAAACAGCACCAGCATGCAGGCATTGACCAGCACAGGGTAGTACAGCAGCCAGTCCTGACGCTTGGCAAGCAAGCTGCCGAGCGCCAGCAGTAACCCCAGAACGACCGGGGCGGCCAGCGCCTTGAGCTTTTGCTTCCCCAGCAGCAACCTGGCACCGAGCAAGGCCGCCAGCAAGAGTGCCAGGCCATTGCCCGGCAGATAGTTCAGCCCCAGATATACCGCCAGGGGATATCCCAGCAGCAACAGGGCCGTGACTGTCTGAGCCAGGGCACGCATCAGTCTTTAACCAGTCCCTCGATGGCGTTAACCACGTCGTTGACCGTCCGTACCGACTTGAATTCATCGGGCTGGATCTTTTTGCCGGTCAGCTGCTGCAGTTTGATCACCAGATCCACCGCATCTATGCTGTCCAGATCCAGCTCTTCATAGAGGGAAGCCTCAGGGGTTATCGCCTCGGCATCCACTTCAAACTCATCGACCAGGATCTTGCTCAGCATTTCCAATATCTGTTCACGGCTTTGCATGAGCACCTCCTACGCGCGCTGGGATTCGATAAACGCGGCAAGGCTGGCAACACTGTAAAAGTGGGCCTTGGTTGCCTCTGAGTTGGCTTCGATCTTGACGTCGAACTGCTTCTTGATCGCCAAGCCCAGCTCAAGTGCATCGATGGAATCCAGTCCCAACCCCTCACCGAACAGCGGTGCTTCGGTATCTATATCGTCGATACTGATATCCTCAAGATCGAGGCAATCTATGATTAGCTGTTTAATTTCGTTATGTAAGCTCATAATTTATATCTAATTGTTGTTTGTAATAGGTTTCCAGATCTCTGGTGAGTTGGCGTGCCATCCGGGCATCGCCACCGCTTTCGGCATCATACCTCAGATGCGCTATGCTTGCCCCGGTTTCCACTTGCATCTGTATGGTGCGTCTCGGGATTTCGTACCAGGGATCCTGTTTGGTGAGTCCGGGATGAACCACCCTGAGTACCACTGGCAGAATATCGGCCCCGGTGCGTAGGGCGATATTGGCCGAACCGCGGGCAAAGGGATTGATCACTGCGCCTTTTACCGTGCGGGTGCCCTCGGGAAAGATGATCAGATTGGTGCCTCTGGCCAACACTTCACGGCAGTCCTGTAGCAGCAGCTCGGCGCCGCGATTGGGAATATAGCCGGCGGCGGAGACGACTCCGCGCAGAAAGGGGTTACGCCACAGTCCCTGTTTTACTATGCAGCCGGCATTGGGCATCAGGCTGATTAACACCACCACATCTATGAGGGTGGGGTGATTGGCAATCACCACCATGCCTTTGGCCTGCCGTAATCGCTGCAGATTGACTGTGCTGACCCTGACCACGCCGGCCCAGGTCAGCATATGCACAAAGCCGCGGAACATGTAGTGCACCGCTTTTTGTACTCTTTGAATGCGCACATCGCGCTCGCCGGGCCAGAACCTCAGCACAGGTAAAATGGTCAAGGAGCTCAGCAAGCCGCCGAGGCCGAAGGCGATATAACAGCTGATGCCGGCGAGCCAACGGGGAAAATAGCCGATACCGGTTGCCGGGGCTGTCATAGCGGCTCCCTTGAGGGTTCCAGCTGCCAATGCCAATGGGCCAGTTGCCCCTGGATTGCCGTGCCGTTTGCCAGTGCCTGCAGCAGTGCGCCGAAGCTCAGCGGCTGCCCGGCGCCGGTCTGCTGGCTCAGGGTAACTCTGGCTATGCCGGTAACATTGGCCGGGGCCAGCTGCAGAGACAAGGCCAGCGGCAGTTCCATCTCTTGGGTAAATTCATCATAGACTGGCGGCACAGGGTCATCGCCGAACACCAATAGCAGGGGGCTGGGGTCCTCGGCCAACTGGGCCCAGGCTTCCAACATGGCTTGGGACAGGGTATCTGTGCCCGCCGCCACTGAAGTGGAAGCGCCAGTATTACCCGTGACTATGCCAAACAGACCGCTGGCGGTGTTGTGAACCGATTGGCTGAAACCCATGGGGGAGAGTGGCTGCCTGGCAATAATATCCTGCAGCAGTTCTATGGTGCGATTGAGTTCGCCATGGCGCGAGGCAAATACGCTGCGGCATTGGCTGGGGGCTTCAGCCTGAAAGGCGGCTTCCAGCATCATCTTGCTCAGGCGGCTGAAACGGCGCCGCTGCATGGCGGCAACCTGGGGTAACTTGGGGGCAATGCGATCGCTGTCATCAAGGGCGCAGTTGCTACTTTGCCACTGCTGCCAATCTTGCTGCTGTTGATACTCCGGGGACCAGGCTCCCCAGGAGAGAATACTGAACGCTAGTTGCACTGCTTTGCCTCTGACACAGATCTTTGTTGCTATCCCTTACGGGTCGTGAGGGAGTGAATCTGTCGGGTCGGAATGCGACCGCCGTACCGATTGCCCGTTCCCTCTGAAACACCGGTACAAAGGGCCATATTCTACACTGAAAGTACGGGTTTTAAGAAGGGGTTTAGGTTACAGCTAAAGATCAGTTACAACTTTTCGCTAACAAGGGAATCACCCGGCGGGCGCCGGGTGATTCAGATGCCGCTCAGTTGCTCAGCTGGCTCTGCAGCCGCCGCAGTACCGTCTTGATCTTACGGGTGTTGTCGGGACCCATACGTACCAGCATTTTCTGCGCGTTGGGCAGGGCTTCCAGTTTGGGATCGACAAACTTGTAGTTCACGCTGATGGCGTACAGCTCGATAGGATCTTCTATCACTGGGGTTGCCAACAGCACCTTGATGGCTTGTTGCATCCGCTCATCGAATTTGAGGTTGGGGTAACCCAGCTCATCGAAGGCCTGCTCCAGCAGCGGCGACAACTGACGATAGGTGTTGAGCAATTGCTCGTCGTTGAGGCCGGTGAGGAAGTCGGCGTAAAGGTCGTATCTGTGATAACTATCCGGATCCAGATAGGTTTTGTTGGAGATTTCAGATACTGTGAAGGTGTCGCTCGGGCCTTTCATCGGACTGGTTTTACGGGCCAGTTCGCCTTGGGCAAGGTTATCGACAAACACCACGAACTGGCGTACCAGATCTTGTTCAACCAGCAGTGGCTCTATCTTCATGCCATCAGCCATAGCCACTGCCTTTTCATGAACATATTCATCACTTTCGGCCAGTGAAGGCAGAGGTTGTTCCGGCTCGACTTCGGGCTGAACCACTTCAGGTTCTGGCTCGGGTACGGTTTCAGGTTCAGGCACCTGGACTTGGGTTTGCAGCGGTTCGCTGGGAGCGGGTTCGGGGAGTTCAACCTGGGTGGGCTCTGCTGCTTGCTGCGGCTCTTGTTCGCCGCTGAAATAGTAGTAGGCTCCTCCTGCAATCAGCAATACCAACACCAATAGGATGATAGCAATGCCACTGTTGCCAGAGGACTTTTCCTGCGGCGCGATTCTATCTTCTTGATTGACTTGCATTGGATTTCCTTTCATTGATACCTGTTAGGCAGCGCCTCTCCCATTCTGCAAATATTGGCCATCTTGTCCAGCGTTCGGCCGCCCGGCAGCAGGATTTATTTGTGAAATATTGCCAGTAGAGCAGATCCTGTGGTGATTGACTTGAACCCCGGCTGAACTCTCGGCAACTTTGTGACGTTTTTAGCGCACTAGGCCTGAACATACTGCTGCCGGTCGCCCAGCCAACGCTGAATGATGGCATCGACATTCTCCGGTGCTTGGCTCATCACGTGGCGAGCCAGTTTCTGGATGTGGGGAATAAGCGCCTGATCCCGTACCAGATCGGCCACCTTCATATCGGCTATACCTGTCTGGCGGGTGCCCAGCACTTCACCGGGGCCGCGGATCTCCAGATCTTTTTGGGCAATCACAAAGCCGTCGTTGCTCTGACGCAATACTCCAAGCCGTTTGGTAGCCGTGTGTGACAGCGGTGCCTTGTACAGCAGGACGCAGTGGCTGGCCACGGCGCCGCGACCGACCCGGCCGCGCAACTGGTGCAACTGTGCCAGCCCGAGCCGTTCCGGGTTTTCGATGATCATCAGACTGGCGTTGGGTACATCGACCCCCACTTCAATGACAGTGGTGGCCACCAACAACTTGAGGTCGCCGCGTTTGAAGCTATCCATGACTTGTTGTTTTTCGGCGCTCTTCATACGGCCATGTACCAGGCCTATGCTCAGCTCCGGCAGGGCGGCACGCAGTTCTTCGCAGGTGTCTTCGGCCGCCTGGCACTCAAGCACTTCGGATTCCTCGATAAGGGTGCAGACCCAGTAGGCCTGGCGACCGTCATTGAGCGCCGCCTGACGTACCCTATCGATCACCTCCTGACGCCGACTGTCACTGATGGCCACTGTGGTGACCGGGGTGCGCCCCGGCGGCAACTCGTCGATGATGGAGGTATCCAAATCCGCATAGGCGGTCATCGCCAGGGTGCGGGGAATAGGGGTTGCCGTCATGATCAGCTGGTGGGGATGAAAACCCTGGCTGATGCCTTTCTCTCTCAGCCCCAGGCGCTGATGTACGCCGAATCTGTGTTGCTCATCTATGATGATCAACGCCAGCTTGTGAAACTGTACCTGTTCTTGAAAGATGGCGTGGGTGCCTATCACCATGTGGGCACTGCCGGAGGCGATATCCTCCAGCGACTGAGCCCTGGCCTTGCCCTTGAGCTTGCCCGCCAGCCAGCCGACCTTGAGCCCCAATGGCTCCAGCCACTGACTGAAATTAATCGCATGTTGCTCGGCCAACAGCTCAGTGGGTGCCATCATGGCCACCTGATAACCGTTTTCTATCGCCTGCAGTGCGGCCATGGCCGCCACCAGGGTCTTGCCCGAGCCAACATCGCCCTGAACCAGGCGCATCATGGGTTGCGGCTTTTCAATATCGCGGCCGATATCTGCCACCACTCGCTGCTGCGCCCCCGTAGGTTTAAAGGGCAAGGCGGCGAGGAAGGGATTGAGTAAAGCGCGGGTGGCGGGCAAAGGCACGGCTTTGTCATGATTACTGCGCTCTCTGAGCTTGAGCATAGACAGGTTATGCGCCAGCAGTTCTTCCTGCACCAGGCGTTGCTGCGCCGGGTGTTGCCCCTGTTCCAGACGGTAGATATCGACATCCGCCGGGGGCCTATGCAGGGTGCGCACCGCCTGAGCCAGGCTTTGCTGATTGGGGCGCAGCGCCTCGGGCAGTAACTCCTGCAGTCCGTCCTCCTGCAGCAGGTTTAGAGCCTGCTCGGTCAATTTCATCCAACTGGCCTGCTTGAGCCCTTCAGTGGTGGGATAGATGGGCGTCAGGGTTTCACTGAGGTTGGGCGGTTCGTCGCCTTTGAGTATCTTGTAATCCGGATGAATGATCTCGGCCTGGTGGTTACCTCGGCGCACTTCGCCGTAGGCTCTAATGGTCAGACCTTGTTGCATGGCATTGCGCTGGGCGGCTGAGAAATTGAAGAACCTCAGGGTCATGGTGCCGCTGTCATCACGGACATTGCAGATCAACATACGCTTGCGGCCATTGATGATCTGGCTGGACTGAATTTCGGCTTCTATGGTGCCGTAGCTGCCGGGAGTAAGGCTGGCTATGGGGTAGATGCGGGTTCTGTCTTCGTAGCGCAGCGGCAGGTGGAACAGCAGATCCTGTACCGTGTTGATTCCGAGCTTGTGCAGTTTCTCAGCCATTTTAGCGGCTACGCCCTTGAGCTCGGTGATAGCAATAAGATCCAGTCTCTGCAAACCTTTAGCACCGGATTACTGTGAATTTATACATATACTATCAGAGAAATAGCCCTTGGCAATGCGTTGCGTTTATCGGCTGGGTAAAGTGTGGCGCAATGGTGGCAGGGCTTCTGCCTGGGGGCGAGTGTATGGCAAAAGCCCTGATATATTGGTGGCAGATTAATCTGTCAGCGCCACCAGTTGAGCAGGGTGACCAGGGGCTTTATCAGTAGCTGAACACTGCCTATTACAAACAGCCAGGCGCCGATAATAGTGTGAACATCTGTGAGAAAAAAGAAGCTGCCCAGTAGAAAACAGAGAGCGACTATCAGGTCGCTTAGGGTATTGAACAAGGCGTGTTTGGGAAGAGGGGTGGCGGGGGCTTTGATATCTTGCTCGGCAAAATATCGCTGCTTACTGTCGATCATGGTTCCTTCTTGGTAGTTATGATTCGCCGCGATACCTTAACGCTGCCATCCTCCGAGCGCAAATCTAATTCCCTTTGTTTTTGTGTGTATAAATATATCAACATAATCATTGAATTAAGTTAACAGCTGGCCCCTTTGGTTTGTCAGGCTTGGCTAAAGAGTAGCGTAACTTAACGGCCCAGGCCTGAACCCTGGGTAACTGTTATTTCGCCGTTAAAGCCTATCAGTTCGGCGAGTGTTTGTGCGTAGGCTCTGGCCTTGTCTGTGGCCTGCTTTTGAGGTTTGAACAGGCCAAAACCGAGTCGCTCACGCTCAGCAAAACAGAGTACCACGCTGACACTTATGAGCTCTTCGTCAGTCAGGTGTTCAAGCATGTGACTTCTGAATCTTTCGTTATAGGTATTGCGTTGCACCTCTATGCGGCAGAGTTGACTGAGAGGCTTGCTTTTTCCGCCCCGGAAGAAGCAGCCCTGTTGCAGATCCAGAGTAACGGGTTTGAGCAGGCGGTAGAGGTTCAGGCCCATGATGATGCCGCTGAGCCCCAGCACTATAGCTATGATGGCAGCCGTAAACCAAGTGTCCTGTCTGGCTGGGTCCAACACCAGTACTCCCAGAATTCCGGCAAGCATCGCCAGTAGTCCCCAAAGCGCGTATTTCAGTTGCGTTTGCCTGCTGAGCCAGACGAGTTTCAACTTGCCTGGCTCAGCCTCGAGCTTTGTCATCAGCATATGCTGCTGATATTGGCATAGCCTGGTCTGCTGTGGGTTTTTGGTCATAAAATGGTCACCATGAAATCAGTAGTTCGTCGTAAAACCCAGTGCTCAAACCAGCAGGCTCGAGTGAGCCGCTATCAGTTGCCAGCCGGTTGTCCTGTGCAGCCAAACCCGGGTAAAGCGAAAACGGCCGTTGGTCGGCGCTTTGGCATAGCTGCCTTGAATATTCACCTCCGCCGACACTATCGCAGTCCCCTGATGCAGCCGTATCTCTTCGGCCAGGATGTCTATCCGAGTGATGTTGAGCAGGCCTGAGCTGTGGGCATGCAGATCCTCTGCTTTGCCGAGCACTTGCCCCAGGTGATTGGTGAATATCAGTTGAGGCGACAACAGTCTATCCAGCAAATTGATATCCGAATTCAACATGGCGCTACGCAGTTGGCTTTCCAGTTGCTGAATGTCTGAGATGTGATTCATGGTTATTCCCAAGGCCTGATGAGTGACGGCAAAGAGGCAAGAAGGTTTAAAAAATACTGACTTTGGCACACTTGCCACAGTACCAGGAGTTCTGCCATTGATTCAGTGCCGCCTGGTATTGCTGCATCGACTTTCGCCCTCCCAAGTAGTTTTTCCACAGCCAATCGGCGCTCAGGATCAGAGTAAAACAGGAGACAAAAAAGCACAGCACTCCCAGCCAAAAACTGCTCCAGTTGCTGCCTGCCTGAAACCCCAGGTAGCCGCCCAAGAGTAGTCCGGGGAAAGCCGCCAGAAATAGCACCAAGGGCTGAGGGTCAGATGGCGGCGAGCAGCGCTTGGCCAGTTCGGTTTGCAGTTGGGCGCCACCCTTGAGTTTTTGTTTTCCATGCACAGAGAAGGGCTGGTTGTTCCACACGGGTTTGGCCGAGGCGCTGACTGAAACTTCTGTTGTGCCTTCGGCATGAATGGCTTTGAAGTGTCTGATATTGTCTGAGCCGCAATGTCTGCAACGCATTGATTGTTCTCCTTAACTTGGGCTAACTGGATCCCTGATTCTTCTCGTCCAAACAACAGCCTTCGGGTAACAAGCCTTTGCTGGTCGCCGAGTCATGGTAAAGCTTTTAGCCTCGGCGGTGAACCCGAAAACCAGCTACAGGCACTCTTTTTATCCGTATTCGCAGCGTTTGGGTAAACTCATATAAATTAACTTCTATGCACTTATGATGAAAATATATTCATTGGATGCTGGAAGTGTGAAAGATAGTTCATCTGCGGATGGCCAATTTCATATTGATCGATTGGATTGCCAATACAAATTTCGCCGGAATGTTTGCTAAAGCAGAGCGGTTTCAATATTTGAGCCGTATTTGGCTTAACTTAGTCTATACATCTGCCGAGGTAGACTTTATCTATTTACAATAATCATACAGGTTTGGCCCCATATTTAACTCATTGAGATTAATGAAAATACATTAGGAATTTATATTCCTTGAATATTAAATGGTTCAAAAAATAAATAAAAAATAATTGAACCAGGGGGCGTAATGACAGCAGCAATATCGGCAGTAGAAATCACCAGGGGCTCGGCACAGTGGAAGGCGGCAACCCGCTTCGACAGCACGGACTGGGGCTGGGTGATCATCAGTATAGGCATGGCCATTGGCGCGGGGATAGTATTTCTGCCCATTCAAATAGGCTTGATGGGACTTTGGGTATTCCTGCTATCGGCCATTATTGGCTATCCAGCCATGTATATGTTTCAGAAACTATTTATTAATACCTTGGTGGAATCTCCCAAATGCCAGGATTATCCGGATGTGATTTCCGGTTATCTGGGGAAAAACTGGGGAATATTACTGGGTGTGCTCTATTTCTTGATGTTGGTGATTTGGGTATTGGTTTATTCGACCGCAATTACCAATGACAGCGCTTCTTTCCTGCAGAGTTTTGGCCTCACCAAACAGCTGTTGTCCGATAATCCCTTCTACGGGTTGGCACTGGTTTGCATCCTGGTGAGTCTGGCATCCAGAGGCGAGGCGCTGCTATTCAAGGTTTCATCCTTTATGGTACTCACCAAATTGAGCGTGATCGCGATATTGGGTTTCATGATGATAGAGCAGTGGGATCTGAATAACATAGGTGCGGTTCCCACTCCCCAGAGTGGCTTCAAAGACACTATTGTTATGCTGCCATTTACCCTGTCATCGATTCTGTTTGTGACCAACCTGAGCCCTCTGGTGATCTCCTATCGTGCCAGGGAAAAGTCGATAGAGGTGGCGCGCTACAAGGCTCAGAGAGCGATGAAGTTGGCCTTCGGCATACTTTTTGTGGTGGTATTTTTCTATGCCGTGTCTTTCAGCCTGGCCATGGGGCATGACCAGGCGCTAAAAGCCTACGATGAGAATATCTCCGCCTTGGCCATGGTGGCTCAGGGTATCCCCGGAGACACCATCAAGCTGTTCAGCCTGATCCTGAATATTTTTGCCGTTATGACAGCCTTCTTTGCGGTTTACATGGGGTTTCGTGAAGCCTGTTATGGCCTGACCATGAACTTGCTGAGGCGCACCACTGCGGAAGAGAAGATCAATACCAAGTACGTCAATCGCGGCATTATTTTGTTCACCATACTGCTTGCCTGGGGCGCCATCTGTTTCAATGCGCCTGTGCTCAGCTTTACCAGCATCAGCAGCCCGATCTTCGGCCTGGTGGGATGTTTGATCCCGGCTTACCTGGTCTATCGGGTGCCTGCGCTGCATAAATATAAGGGCTTGTCTCTCTACATAGTTATCGCGACCGGCATCTTGCTGTGTCTGTCCCCCTTGCTGACGTTCAGCTGAAGCCTTGTCGCAAGGCCTTGAGCAGGTTGGAGTTCCTGCTCAAGGCCTACCCAGCTTCACCCCCAAGTTTTGGGACGTAATCCATCACGCAATTCACTCTCTCTGTCGTTTAAGGAATCCTATGCACGAGTATCTGCTGTTTTCCCTGGGCGTATTACCGCTCTTGGTCATGATCCTGCTGATCCTGAAAATCAAGATGCCGATACATCAGGCGGTGTTAATCACTCTGTTACTGACCCTGGTCGAGGCAACCATTTTCTGGCATACCCCGGCACAGACATTGGGCTCGGCCATGGCTTATGGGGTTATCAAAGGCTTGTGGCCAATAGTGATAGTGATCCTGGGGGCCATCTTCAGCTATAACCTGATGCTTCAAACCCGCAGCATGGAGGTACTGAAAAACCTTCTCGCCGGGATCAGCGACGATAAGCGGATCCAGGTGTTACTGATCTCCTGGTGTTTTGGCGGATTTCTCGAGGCCGCCGCCGGATACGGCACAGCAGTGGCGATTCCTATCGGGATATTGATTGCTCTGGGTTTCAAGCCGCTGAAGGCGGCGATTGCTTCTCTGGTGGCCAACACAGTGCCTACGGCGTTTGGTGCCGTGGGGATCCCTGTGTCGATTCTGGCTGAGCAGGTAAACCTGCCTGTGACTGAGCTCAGCGGCACAGTTATCGCGCAGTTGGCACTGTTTACCTTGCTGCTGCCTTTTGTGATTGTCGCCATCATAGGGGATGGATTCAAGGCGATACGGGGAGTGTTTGGTATTTCGCTGGTATGCGGAATTGCAACACTGCTGCCGCAGTACTTTGTCGCCATTCATCTGGGGGCTGAGTTGCCCGCCTTTGCCGGCAGTTTGGTCAGTTTGCTGGTGGTGGCCTTGATGGCTAAAAAACGCCAAAAGCCCACCCCGGCCGCTTATCGTATCGACAATGGCCAGTGCCGCATCACCGGCCACTACAGTAGCGGACAAATCTTCAAAGCCTGCGCCATCTATCTGCTGATCTTTGTGTTTATTCTGCTGTGCTCGCCGCTGTTTCCGGAAATCAAGAGCCTGCTGACTCAGGTGTCTTCCAAGCCGGTATTTCCGCTGGCCAATGGGGTGGAGCTGAGTTTGACCATTGACTGGATTGCCACGCCGGGTGTCTTGATCATTCTGGCGACCTTTATCGGCGGTACCCTTCAGGGAGCCTCATTGGCCAGCATGTTAAAGGTGTTCAGCGCGACGTTAAAGCAGCTGAAAACCTCCATCATAGCCATCACCGCCATAGTGGCGATGGCAACCGTGATGGATGTCAGCGGTCTGATAACAGATATGGCCCATACCCTGGTGAATATTACCGGAGGGGCATATCTGTTTATCGCCCCCTTGATTGGCGCGTTGGGGACTTTTGTCACCGGCAGCGATACCAACTCCAATGTGCTGTTTGGTAAGTTGCAAACAGTGGCTGCGGAAAAGCTGCAGGTGGATCCGCTGTGGCTGGCTGCCGCCAATACCTCCGGAGCCACGGGCGGGAAAATGATCTCGCCCCAGAGCATAGCCATTGCCGTGTCTGCGACCCGGATGGAGGGCCAGGGCAGCGCTATCATGTCCGGCACCATCAAATACTGTATGGCTTACATCCTGATCCTGGGGCTTAAGGTGGGCCTGGTGTATTACCTGTTTATGAGCTGATGTCAGAGAATTTCTTCGACGAGGAGTTTACGCGAGGAGTTATTGTCTCGCGTACTCTTTGTGCAAAGAGAGCTTGCCGCTGACAGGCCAGAGTAATGGCAGTATGCTTGTTACTTGCCCGCCTGCTTACAGCCAGCCCTTTTGTTTGGCGATTCGGGCGGCATCGATACGATTGGAGGCTCCCAGCTTGTTGATGGCTTCCGACAGATAGTTGCGTACCGTGCCTTCACTGATAAAGAGAGCAGCGGCAATCTCGCCGCTGCTCTTGCCCTCGGCGGCCAGTCGCAGGGCACGGCGTTCTTTGTCGGATAGCGGGTCTTGCTCCCCAAGAGCCAGCATGGCCAGTTCGGGGGCAATGACTTTTTTACCTTGCATCACCTTGGCTATGGCCTCGACCAGTTCCTCCACCGGGGCATCCTTGAGCAGGAAGCCGCAGACACCGGCCTCCAGCGCCCGTTTGATATAGCCGGCGCGGCCAAAGGTGGTGATGATAATGGTCTTCAGCGCAGGTTGCTCTCGGGCGACCCAGGCAGCCAGCTCCAGCCCCGAAGTGCCGGGCATTTCGATATCTGTCAGCAGCAGTTGAAAATCCTCGGTCTTGAGCAGTGCCAATGCCTGGTCGCCATCCGTGGCCTGGGTGACGCTGAAGTCCCCGGAGAGTTGCAGCAGGCCGGCAAGCGCGCCGCGAACCATGGCTTGATCTTCCGCCAGCAATATCTTCATACCTGGCCCTCCTGGGGATTTTTGTGTTGCTCTTGGGCGAGCTTGTCCATGTTCTCGGTACTCTCGGTTTTCACTGTGCTCTTTGCTTTCTCAATGCCCTCTCCCTGAGCCGATAACAGCTGTTGTCTGGGCAGCAGTAAAAGAGCGCTGAACCCCTTTGCTGTATCGATTTGCAGCTCTCCACCCAAGAGGGCAAGCCGCTCGGCTATGCCTTTGAGGCCGTTCCCCGGAGTGGGTTTGAGCCTTATAGTGCCGTTGTCTCTCAGGCAAATAGTAAGTTGAGGCTCCAGGGTAAAGCTCAAGTGTGCCTCTGTGGCATCACTGTGCCTGAGAATATTGCTCACCAGTTCGGTCAGGATCAGTATCAGTTGGCTTTCTGCCAGTGGCGACAGCACAGGCAGTTCCCCCTCCAGGCTGACCGCCAAGCCTTTTTCGCGCAAGCGCCGACAGAGTTGGGCGCAGCAGCTATCAAGCCCCTGATGCCGATAGTCGGCCACAGCCCGGCGAATTTGGCTCAGGCTGTCACGGGCAATCTGCGCCAGTTCAGTGAGTTGTTCCCGACTGGCTTGCAGATCATTTTTTTGCAGCAGCTTGTTCGCCAGCTCGGCCTTGAGGGCGATGGAAGAGAGTTGATGTCCCATGAGGTCGTGCAGATCTCTGCCGATACGCTCCCGCTCCAACATGGTCGCCAGGGCACGGATCTCCTCTTCGCTACGGCGGGCTTGTCGTTTGGCCTGTTGGCGTTTGCGTTCGGCGACCCCAAGCAGAGAGATAGCGGCTGTCAGGCCGCAGCCATAATAGACAAAATAGAGGCCGTTAAAACCCAGCAACTGATTCAATGCCAGTAGCACCAGGGCGATCAGCAATAATGCCGGCAAGAGCAGCCTGAGAGGATAAAAAAAGCCGATAAAGAAGGCGGCGAAGGTAAACAGCGACAAAGAACCCGGGTTGGCGGGGGTGATCAAAATAGCCAGTAGGATGATCCCCAGAATTGGCCAGTGCACTTTAGCCCTATCGGCGCCATAGGCGCGAAAATAACAGTAGATAAAGGGCGGCAAAACCAGCAGGCTGGCGAGCCATTGCCAGGGCGACACCGGCATAATAAACAGTGGGATAAAGTAAAAGGCCAGATTGACCAGATAGTATTTGGCCAGTTTGAGTTCGGTTTGAGTCTGTGGATCCTGCATCGGTTGTCCTCGCATCTCCAGCGCAAATAATGGCGTGTATCGGTGCACAAGTAAACCGGATCCCCGGGCGGAGATCCGGTCGAGACCTTAAGGTGGTGCGAATAAACCCCAGTGGCGCTCTGGTACGCACCTTCCCTTATTGCTGCGTTTGTTTTGACAGAAGAAAACCCGCCCAGGCGTAGTCAGGATCCAGTGCCAGCGCTTGTTGCCAACTCCGGCTGGCGGCTTTGGATTGCCCCAGCTGTTGCTGTATCACTCCCCGCCAGGTGTAGGCTTCGGCCTGACCCCAGCAGATATCGCTGCAGGGATTGGCATAGAGTTTCAGGGCGCGTTCAATTTCCTGCAGGGCTCTGTCACTGCTGCCACCATACTCGACAGGAGTATAGAAACTGGAGATGGCGCCAATGAGCGCGACTCTGGGGCTGTTGGGTGCCAGTTGTCTGGCATCTTGCAGAGACTTGCCTGCAGCTTTCCCCAGAGTTGCCGACTGGCTTGGATTGGCGGTTATCTGCATACCATAAACAGCAGACAGAAGTGCCAGAGCTTCACCGTCCTTGTTGAAGTTCGGTTGAGCAAGACTTTCGGCCGCTGTGGCCAAGGCCTGATCCCGGGTCTGAAGCTGGCCGAGTATATTGGCGCTGACAGCCAAACGATAGTTGGCGTAGGCCTGTTGATATCCCTGACTGTTGTCGGCGTAGAGGCTCAAGGTGTCAATGTCGATTTGATTTGCAGCGGCATCGATTTCATCAATGGTGGCTGCCTGGGTTGAGAGGGCCAGACTCAGGCCCAATAACAGTGTGAGTTTACGCATCATTCGCTCCTTGGATGAACAGACTCGAATCTGAGTCGGGTTTAGTATTCCCGAGAGCCTGAATTGGCGGTATTCACAAAGGTCATAAGTTGCAGGTGACAAATGTCATCATTACCGGCAAGTCACTGGCCTTGGTGGATATGCCGGCCGATGCCGTTTTCAAGATCAATCATAAGCTGGATAAGGATCTGACCACGGCGCCGGTAAAACTGAGCCGTGCCAGCATGTCAGCCATAGATGACAATACCCTGGCGATGACGTTGAGCTATGAAGATGGCACCAAGCAGGTAATGCTGGGGCGTAAGCAGGGGGAGATGGTGGACTTCTACCTGGATCAGGAATTCATTGCCAGTGTCAGCATAGCTGAGATGGAGAGTTATGTAGCGGCTCGCTCTTGAGCGCTTCTGGGCTGTTTGGGCCCTTAACTTGGTGATATCCCGGGTTTTGACTATCCATTCTTGACGTCAAAACCCGGGATTTTTTT
>NZ_JBICJO010000049.1:0-23314 GCF_043103185.1 Shewanella sp. YQ_9 | reverse complement strand
TAATGCCGAAACTGTAGTAAGTGGCGATCTTATTCAATGGGCTGACTTTATCTTTGTCATGGAAAAGTCTCACAAGATTAAGGTCGCAAAGAAGTTTAAGGAGCTTCTGAAAGGCAAGAAGCTTGTGTGTCTGGATATTCCTGACAATTACCAGCGGATGGATCCTGCTCTTGTGACCTTACTTAAAAATAAGGTTGCCCAGCATGTTCGATTATCTTAGAAAATAATAAAAATCATGAACTTGCTATGTTAAGGCCTTAAATTCCGGAAAAGATAGCAACTGGCATAGCTTCAGTTTACCGAATTCATTATGCATTGACTTGAAATAAACAAGATATTGACCAGCATCACGCATACTTGTGTCTATGTAAAAAGGGCTCCTTCAACGGAGCCCTTGGTTTAGCGATTAACTGCGATTAAGTGCGACTAAAAGTGAGGCGTTGGCCCAGGGTATTGTCGATAAAGCGACTGCCGTCAAACAGTTGGTTACCATTGACCCAGGTACCACTGATAGATGCGGCAAACTTGTGGCCGGTAAAGGGCGACCAACCGCAGTGATAGCGGGTGTTTTCCAGCGTGGCCTCGAAAGGCTTGTTGAGATCCACCAGTACCAGATCCGCCAGATAGCCTTCGCGCAGATAGCCCCTGTCTTTGAGTTCAAAGCGCTCGGCCACCGCATGGCTGGTCTTTTGGACGATTTTTTCCAAACTGAAGTGCCCCTTGGCATGCAGATCCAGCAGGCCGAGCAGTGCATGTTGCACCAGCGGCAAACCGGACGGCGCCTTGAAATAGCTGTCGGCTTGCTTCTCTTCCCAGGTGTGCGGCGCGTGATCTGTGGCGATAATGTCAATGATGTCGCGATTGACAGCATCTATCAGTGCCTGTTGATCGGCAAGGGTCTTGATCGCCGGGTTACACTTTATCTGGCTGCCGAGGCGGGCGTAGTCACTGTCGTTGAACGAAAGATGGTGTACACAGACTTCGGCGGTAATGTTGGCACCCTTGAGTTGTGCCAGTTGCTTGGCCGGCTCAAACAGATAGAGCTCGTCGGCGGTGGTTAAATGCAGTACATGCAGGCGCGCCTTGTGACGGATGGCCAGTTCGGTCGCCAGCTGAGATGACTTGAGGCAGGCTTCACGGGAGCGGATTTCGCCGTGCAGCTCCATAGGTATGGCATCACCGTATTTTTCACGCATGGCGGCTTCATTGGCGGCTATGGTGGGGCTGTCTTCACAGTGAGTGGCAATGACCACAGGAGAGTTGGCGAAGATGCCGTCCAGAGTGGCACTGTTATCTACCAACATATTGCCGGTAGAGGCGCCCATAAAGATTTTCACCCCGCAGGCCTGGTTGGGATCGAGACGTTTAATCTCTTCCAGGTTATCGTTGGTGGCGCCGAGATAGAAAGCAAAGTTGGCCAATGAACTTTGAGACGCGCGGGTATACTTGTCTTCCAGCGCCTGCAGATTGGTGGTTTGCGGGTTTACATTGGGCATTTCCATAAAGCTTGTGATACCCCCGGCCACGGCGGCGCGGGATTCACTGGCGATGGTGCCCTTATTGGGGAAACCCGGCTCGCGGAAATGCACCTGATCGTCGATCATCCCCGGCAGCAGGTGTTTACCCTGAGCATCTATGACCTGAGCCCCTGCCGGAGCCGTGATCTGGGAGGCAATCTGGCTGATGCGGCCGTTGTCGATCAGCAGATCCTGAGTACGGATTGTTCCTTCATTAACCAATTGGGCGTTGCAGATGAGGGTTTTCATAGGATACCTGATTAGCGTTATTAATATTGGCAGTGACTTGCGTATAATACCGGAAACTCAAGCAAAAAGCTGTGGAGCTTTTGGACAAGATCACAGACTTTTTGCGAAAGATACGTCAAGTGCCGATACCCTGGCCTGTATCGGTTCAATCGGTGCCAATATCGGCCGGCCGATAACACATGGGTGGACTGTTTATCTGCCTGGGAGCGAGAATGCAATTATTTGTCAAAGATTTAACTGTGGTTGATTTTTCTTACCTGTGCCCGTTTCGCGGCATGGTAGGCGAAAGTTGGATAGTCGATGTGCTGCTCGACGGTGGCCTGGATGAGCAAAACATGTTGCTCGACTTTTCCAAGGTCAAGCGCACCATAAAGCAAACCATAGATGAGGTGGCCGATCACCGTTTATTGGTGCCCACCGCCTGTAGCCAGGTGCGTTGGCAACAGCAGGGCGACAAGGTGTGGATGGACTTCCATAGTCTGCGCGGCAGCATTCACCTGGCTTGCCCAGCGCAGGCTTTCGCCCTTATCCCCAGCGAGATTATCGACTTTGACAGCGTTAACCAGTTTTTGCACAAGGCGCTGACAGATGCCTTGCCGGACAATGTTCAGGGTATCAGCCTGACACTTCGCAACGAGGTGCTGGAAACGCCCTATTACCATTACAGTCACGGCTTGCGTAAGCACGACGGTAACTGCCAGCGTATCGCTCACGGTCACCGCAGTCCTGTCAATGTGTTTGCCGATGGTATCGCCGCGCCCAAATGGGATGAATACTGGGCCAAACGTTGGAAAGATATCTACCTTGGCAGTGAAGAAGATGTGGTTGGTGTCAGCGAGCTTGAGCTGTCACCCCAAACCAAGATAGATGACAAGAGCCATATTGGCTTCAGATACCAGGCGCCGCAGGGGGATTTCCAGTTGGCGATGCCAAGAGACTGCTGTGATTTGATCCCCCATGACACCACGGTCGAACTGTTGGCTCATTTTATGGCCGACAGCATGGCGGGCTTTGAGCCGGGCAAACATTTTAAAGTGGTAGCCTTCGAGGGCATAGGCAAGGGCGCCATCGCATCGGCGCAGCATCAGGGCGACGGATAGATACTGCCTGGCCTGAGCCGGACCAAGAATAAAGCCAATCTAAAAGCAATCTAGAGGCATCCGCAAATAGACCGCACCTTGGGGTCTATGGGGCGTAAAGATAAAGAGGAGTAAGAGTGAAGTTCAATAACAGCAAGATGCCAATCCCATCTTTTAAGGCGCTGCCGCTGATGCTGCTGGGCACTTTGGTTGTGAGTCCTATGCTGCAGGCTGAATCCAAGTCTGAGCTCCAGCCCAACATCAAACCCGAGTCATCACGGGTGCAGTTTCAGGGCAAGTTTGAGCAGGGGGCCCTGATCAGAGCAAGAACAGAGCCGGGTACTGAGGTGCAGCTCAATGGCGAGAGCATTACCTTGACGCCGGATGGCAGGTTTGCCTTTGGTTTTGAGCGTGAGGCCGCGCTCGAGCAGACGCTGACACTCAGTTATCCGGATGGCAGCAGTGAGAGCCGTAGCCTCAAACTCGACAAGCGGGATTATCGTATTCAGTATGTTGAAGGGATCAGCAAGAAAATCATGAAGCCGGATCCCAAGGCCCAGGAGCGCGCCGCCAAGGACAGCGCCCAGGTCAAGACGGCCCGCAGTCATTTCAGTACCCGGCAGGCGTTTGCCGACGACTTTATCTGGCCGCTGACAGGGCGAATTTCAGGGGTTTATGGCAGCCAAAGGGTCTACAACGGTAAGCCAGGCACACCGCACTATGGTGTGGATGTCGCTGCAAAAACCGGCACTGTGGTGGTGGCGCCGGCCGATGGCGTTATCAGCCTGTCGGTACCGGACATGTTCTATTCCGGCGGCACCATGATTATCGATCACGGCTATGGCGTCAGCTCCAGCTTTTTGCACTTAAGCAAGCTCTATGTCAAAGAGGGCGATGAGGTGAAACAGGGCCAGGCGGTGGCCGAAGTGGGGGCGACAGGACGAGCCACAGGGCCACATCTGGATTGGCGGGTCAACTGGTATCAGATGCGTCTGGATCCTACCACTTTAGTGCCGCCAATGAGTCAGGTATTACAGCAAGCCAAGAGTGACGCGAAAAAGTAGCGCTTTACTTTGACTGACTCATTGGACTGACTCACACTCGATGTCATACGCCGCCGGACTTGCCCCCTGGCGGCGTTGTTTTTTTCTTTGTCAGCCACAGGCTTAGAAGGGGTTGGCTATAATCATTCTATGAATATAGCCGGAAGAATAAGTGACTGATTTGAGACGTTGGGGGCGCGACGAATGGCTGCTGCTTTTGCTCGGAGGTTTGCTCTGTTATCTCAGCGGCCGACTGGGCATGGGCACTTTGGTATTGCAGCCGAGCAATATAACCCTTCTATGGTTACCTTCGGGGATAGGGCTTATTCTGTGCTTGCGTTTTGGCGCCGTCGCCATAGTCCCTTTGTTTCTCGCCTCCTTTCTGGCCAATCTTCCCGGGCTCAATAACGGTCATCTGAGCCAAACCTTGCTGCACACCTGGGTCTCCGCCGCAATTGATGCCCTGATGCCACTTTTGGCCGCCAGAATGCTGCGTTGGGCCCTGCCCATGGGGTTGCAAAGAGCCCGGGAGTTATTGGGTTTTGGGATCTACGCTTGTGTTATTCCTGTGGCGCTGTCCAGTATTCTGCTGGCGGCAAATCTTGTTTGGGGCGGTTATATCGACAAGAGTTACTGGCCAACCATGGCGGTGATGCTGTTTTTGGCTGACGCCCTGGGGATAGTCTTGGTTTATCAGGTGTATCTGGGGTGGTCTGAGCGGTTTTTTATCAGCCAACGGCAAATCCGGGCATCTTTGTTGTCGATCCTGGCTTTAGTACTCATTTTCTCTCTGGCATTTGGCAATCAACCCTGGGTCTTGTATCTGCTGTTGCCTGTGTTGGTGATGCAGGCATTTGAGGGCAGTTTCCTGCTGACTTGCAGCCTCAGCAGTGGTGCCTTCATTGTCGTTATCTGTGGCAGCGCCAAGGGGCTGGGGCCCTTCGATGCCGGATTGTATTCGGCAGAAACGGCGGAACTGGCGGCGTTTTGTTTTGCCAATGCGCTGGTCTTACTTGGGATTGCCCTGCAAAATCGCCAGTTGCGCCTATCCGAGCAGCACAGGGAAGCCTGGCAACAGGTGGCCTTTCGCGATCCGCTGACAGGGTTACTCAATCGCCGTGGATTCGAGCCGCAATTGGAGCTGGTGGATAAGCAGGCCAGGCTCAATCGTGAAGATTACAGCCTGGCGCTTTTGGATCTGGATCATTTCAAGTTAATCAACGACAGCTTTGGTCATGCCACCGGCGACAAAGTATTGAAGCAACTGGCCGGCTTAATGCAGGCCCAGTGTCGCCAATCGGATGCCATTGCCAGAATTGGTGGTGAGGAGTTTGCTATTTTGCTGCCAAACTGCGCGCCGGCTCAGGCTGTTAATCTGATGGAGCGGCTGCGGGCCAGAGTGGCCGATGAAGATTTCCATGATGAGAGCGGCCAACCTATCCGCCTCAGTATCAGCGTTGGCCTGGTTTCCGGCCCCGCTGGTTGTCGCTCGGGTAAAGATCTGCAGGATAAAGCCGATCATTTTCTTTATGTTGCCAAGGCTGAAGGGCGCAACCGGGTCGTTCAAGGGTAAAGCGGCATCAGAGCCGCTTACTGCTCGCTGGCGATAATGGCCTGAATGCTGTGAGGGTGCACCTTGACGCAGACACCGCCGGCCTTGAACGCCAACGTCGGGTTGGCCAGACGTTCGGCTTCGCCTTTAGGGCTGCTGGCCTTGAGTTTAATATCCGTGTCGCCATCGAGTGTGGCTTGGGTCCGGGGGCAAAGAGTACGCAGTTGCTCAGCCAGTTCATCGCAGCTTTGGGCGCCACCAGGCAAAACCAGCTCCAGATGTTCCCATCCCTCTTCGGGATAGTGTTTATCGCCGGGGAAGGGCAGCTCGACACAGGGAATTTGCCATTGACCCAGTTGTAGTGGCTGTTGCAGCCGTATGATCAGGATAGGGCGGCCGTTGATGATGTTTTCCGAGATAATTTCACCACATTGGGCAAACTCGGCCTTGAGCTTTTCTGCCGCGGCGACAGAGTTGACCCGCAGCGCGGCGTGATCGCACTCGCCTAAACGCTCGAGTCCCAAGCGCTCAATCAGGGGCATGATTTTGTCGGCAAAGGCTTGCCAGTCTGCCAGCAACTGCGACAGAGATTGAAGGTTTTGCATATTTGATTCCTGTTTCAGGGCCAAATTTCTATTGGCGTGCCCGGCTCAATCAACTGCCAGAGTTCATCCATCTCTTTATTGGTGAGGGCGATACAGCCGTTGGTCCAGTTAAACTGCTGCGCCTCTTCCGGAGTTAACCCAGAGCGGGGATTTTGGCCGTGGATCATGATTTGGCCGCCTGGGCTGACCCCAAGCGCCTTGGCCCTGAGTCTGTCCTCGTCATTGGGGTAGGAGATGTGAATCGCGCGGTAAAAGGCGCTGTCGGCCTTTTTGTAGTCCAGCAGATAGCGGCCCTCTGGGGTACGTTGATCGCCTTCCTGATATTTGTGGCCCTTGGGCATATCCCCCATGGCGATGCGATATTCCTTGATGACCTTACCGGCCTTAATCAGGCTCAGACGTGAATCTGACTTGTTGACCAGCACTAAATCCACCTGTGCCGAGGCAAAGGGACTGTACAACTGGGCAAACGCCAGCAGAAATATTGCATAAACTATATGACGAAACGATGGGCCCATGACCACTTGGCTCTGATTATGGTTATTTTGACGGGATAATAACTGAAAAAGGGGGCCCTCTTGAAGCCCTTGAACAAGATTGTTGCCGAGAGTCGCAGAGCGTCAGCCAGAGAATATTTGGCACTCACGCCAATGCGTGGCAGACTTACGCCCCTGCCTTTTGGGCGCGGCGCCACGAACTTGAATACGTGAGACTCGAAAGGGTGAAGATTGAGGTGCCGTTTGGTTGGAAAGTAAGGAAAGCTTAGCGCATGAATCAACATAAGATGACAGATACGCCGCCGGAGCCGGAACTCAAGCGTAAGCTCAGGATCATCATCTTTGGTACAGAAACGCCCGCCGGCCGCTGGTTTGATATCAGTTTGATCATCTGCATTATTCTCAGTGTTGCCCTGGTTTTTCTCGATACAGTGGCCGATATCCATGCCCGTTTCGGACATATCATCCTGGCACTGGAATGGGCCTTTACCTTGGTATTCACTCTGGAATATCTGCTGCGGCTCTATTGTTCCAGCAATCGCTTGAGTTATGCCCGCAGTTTTTACGGCGTAGTGGATCTGCTCAGTATCCTGCCCAGTTATCTGGCGCTGTTCTTCCCCGGGGCCAATTTTACCCTGGTGATCCGTATTCTGCGGCTGTTCAGAATTTTTCGGGTACTCAAGCTGCTCAGATACTTGAGTGAAGGGAACCTCCTGCTCAAGGCGATGCTGCAGTCGAGTCGCAAGGTGTTTATCTTCTTTTTCTCTGTGAGTCTTATCATTATGGTGCTCAGCGCCATCATGTATGTGGTCGAAGGCCCGGACAACGGCTTCAGCTCGATCCCCAAGTCTGTCTATTGGACCATAGTGACCATTACCACAGTAGGGTACGGTGATATCACTCCCAAGACCGAACTCGGCCAGGCCATAGCAGCGTTTACCATGCTTTTGGGTTATTCGATAATCGCCATTCCCACGGGGATCCTCACCGCTGAAATCTCCCAGGAGATGGGCCGTAGCCGCGATCTGCGCCGCTGCGCCAACTGCTTGAAAACCGGGCATGATCACCATGCTCTCTACTGTAACCGTTGTGGCAGTGAACTGGAGCCACCTCCGGAAGAAAACAAGGACTAGGGTGTCAAACAACCAATCATCTGCTAAGACAGTCACTCAAACAGGCACTCAGGCCGTCACTCAGGCTAAGTTTGTTGAGGGCAATATACTGCGTCACATTCTGGTGATGAGCTCTACCGCGGCCGTTGGGATCTCGGCACTGTTTGTGGTGGACCTGCTGGATATTTTCTTCCTCAGCATGCTGGGAGAGCTGGAGTTGGCGGCCGCCGTGGGCTATGCAGGTACCATCTCTTTCTTTACCACTTCCATAGGTATCGGCCTGTCGATTGCGCTGGGGGCACTGGTGTCCCGCGCCGTAGGTGCCAGAGACACAGAAGGGGCCAAGCGCTTGCTGCTGAATGCCGCCATGGTAACTCTGCTGGTATCCAGTCTGATGGCGATAGTGGTGACGGCTCTTATCCCTGAACTGCTGGCGCTGGTGGGTGCCAGGGGACATACCGCCGAGCTGGCCGCCGATTATCTGTATATTCTGGTGCCTTCCTTGCCGGTCATCTGTTTGGCGATGGCGCTTGGCAGTGCCCTGCGCGCCGTGGGTGATGCCAGGCTCTCCATGCTATCGACCCTGGCGGGCGGCGCGGTCAATGCCGTATTTGACCCCATTTTTATTTTCCTGTTTGCCATGGGCATAGAAGGCGCGGCTACCGCCTCGGTATTGGCGCGCCTCAGTGTGCTGCTGATCGCGGCAAGAGGTGTGTTTATCAAACACGGCCTTTGGAGCCGTTTCGAACTTGCGAGCTTTCGCGGCGATCTGCGCGCCATTTTTGCCATCGCAGGGCCGGCCATGCTGACCAATGTGGCCACCCCCATAGGCAATGCGGTAGTGACCCGGGCGATTGCCGACTTTGGTGACAGCTTCGTTGCCGGCTGGGCCGTCGTTGGGCGTTTGACCCCTGTGGCCTTTGGAATGATCTTTGCGCTTTCCGGCGCCATAGGGCCCATCATAGGGCAGAATTATGGCGCCAGGGCCTATGACAGGCTCAGCGAATGCCTGACAAGGGCGCTGCAATTCTGTATCGCCTATGTGCTTGGAATGTCGCTGCTGCTGTGGTTGCTGCGCGAGCCTTTGGTATTGGCATTCGACATGCGCGGGGATTCTGCCGAGCTGGTACGTTTCTTCTGCCAGTATATGGCGCTGTTTTTCCTGTTCAACGGCGCACTGTTTGTGGCCAACGCCTCTTTCAACAATCTGGGTAAAGCCAAGTATTCGACCGCCTTCAATGTGGGCAAGGCCACTATCGGGACGCTGCCATTTGTTTATCTGGGAGCCGAGCTCGGTGGGGTATATGGAGTCTTGATTGGTCAGGCACTGGGTTCAGTGCTCTTTGGTGTATTGGCGGTGATCACCGCCTATCGCTTGGTTGCCAGAGTGGCCGCCAATGGCCGCCAGCAAGGTCTTGAGGCCGACAGGCTTGATGAGGAGGAACTCTCCATGGCCTCCAGCAGTCCATTGTCGTCTTCCTGTACCCAGATGGGGCAGATGACCGAAGAGCTGGAGCCGATAGCCAGTGCCCAGGCTACCTCGCCCCAGCGGGAGAGGTCTTAATGCCGGGAACGGCTCATGCGTTTAAAGAGGGGGCCTGGAAATGTTTTATTGGGTGTCAGATTGGGAAGTTGCGGCCGCAGCGCTTTCAGTAGCGCCGTTATCTGGCTGCTCAACAGCATTGTTTTCTGCTTGCTCGGCGGCAGCGATTTTGGCGCGCTCGGCCTTGGAGATGTAACCCTGTTTAGCGGGGCCTGAGTTGGGGATCTCTTTCTTGTTTTCCCGGGCTTTGGCACGCTTGGCCAGTTTTTTGGTCAGTTTTTGTCGCTTGTTCATGCTAAATTTCCTGGTACTTCCCACTTGGATGGGCAAAGGGCAGGCATTTTAGCCTGCCGGCGGCCGGGCAACAAGCTCAACCTGTCTCAGTGTCGGTGTTTGAATACCGCGATGACTGGAGCCGACTTACAGGAACAGGGTCATGAAGACACCGATATAGCTCATGGAAACCGCGACCCCAATACTGAGCAGGGCCATATCCAACATCAGTGGCCTATCCGGCGTTTTGGCAGCCTTGATAAGTTCTACCACGCTGGTGGGGATCACTATCAGCCCCGAGACTATCAGCAACAAAAAACCGGGGCGGAACAGGCTGAGTTGCAGTGCGCTGTCATCCTGCCACAGGTGCGCATATTGATCGCCAAACAGCAATAACGCCATGGCGACCACGGCCGACAGACTGGTGGCCAACAACAACTGACGATTAACCTTGCCGCGGTTAACCGGCTCTTCTATCTCCTGAATAATTCCTGTGGGTTCCATCTCAAATACACCTGAAGCGGGAAACTGCGGCAAAACTAGCAAATTTGAGGCTTATTTTCAAAAAAATTACTTGTTGCCGAAGCGACTCCTGTCCATCTCACTGGCGCCATCCCGACATTCACCGCGGATCTCCCCTCTGTCGGATTGCAGCAGACGACTGAGTTCATAAAAACCTTCACGGCAGTATTGATTCATTTTGAGGGTGTTATCGAGCCCAAGCTGCAGTTGCTGTTCAAATACGGCTTGCCTGGCTTCTCTAATAGCCAGTTGTTGGCGCATCTCCTTTGCCGTACGTGGTGCCTGGACACTTATCCTGTAACTGCCGCCAGAATCGGGCGTTATCAGCCGCGCCGTATAGGTAAAGAGCTTCAAGCCATCGGCCTTGATATCCGTCTGGAAATTGTCTTTGATGGCACCGGCAAAATCGGCCGGATCTATGCTGGGTTTTGAGCTGCAACTACAAAGCAGCAGTGGCAGTAATAACAGAAAAAGCGCACGCATAAGCTGGGGTGATTATCCTTATTATTTTTTTGGAGATACAAATTATCGTTAACTTACTGCAGAATAAGCACAATTGCATTAACGGCGTGATAAGTCAGCGCAGCATCGACCTCTACCGCCTTTGTTTGATAACCGGATGGTAGGGTATGTTCGAGTATCTTCAACATCTTTTCGATAAGGTGCAATGGCAACCTGGGCTGACGGATATCCTCTATTTGGTTCTGCTCGTTGGCTGGTTTGCCTGGATCTGGCCCAAACGGGACTGGCAACAACTGCTGGCGGACAAGAGCTTGCAGTGGCGGGCGCTGCTCAGTACCTTGGCCATTAATGGCCTTTGGCTGCTCAATGCCAGTGTTACCGAGGGGATCCACGCTCATTTTTTGGCCCTGGTAACCCTGATGCTGATGTTCGGCTGGCGCTTGGCGTCCGTATTGATGCTGCTACCTGTAAGCTTCTTTTGCCTGTTTGTCTATCACCAGCCCTGGATGCTGGGCCCCATGATGTTGTTTGCTGTCTGCCTGCCGCTTTTATTGGCATTGACAGTACACAGCTTGAGTTATCATAAATTACCCAAACATTTGTTTGTGTTCATTTTTGTGGCAGGTTTTCTCAATGCCGGGCTATCTGTCGTCAGCCATATTCTCGCTTGGTCGACTTATCTCTGGGCCAGCACGGATTACAGTGCCACTTACCTGGTGGATAACTATCTGCTGCTTATTCCGCTGCTTGGATTCCCGGAGGCTTTACTCAACGGTATGGCAGTGACTCTATTGGTGGTTTACCGGCCCGAGTGGCTCTACGACTACTCGGACCGGGTCTATCTCTGGCGTCACTGACAGGTGCGACTTTAGTCTTTGGGGGCGCGGATCACCAGGGTGCCGGCGAGTTTGTCATGCCAGCTTTGTTTCCGGGGATCGAAGGCCACCCAGAGATAGCCAAGGCCGAGTACCAGAGTAGAGGGGATATAGCCTAAATAGCGCACTATCAGGCTGGCGGTTGATGGCTTTTGCAAAGTGTCGGCATCAACAATGACGGCTCTTAGCACCATCTTGCCCGGAGTCGCCGACTTATAATGCCAGAACAAGATGATCAAGATGAAAGGCAACAGGTAGTTGATCACAACATCGAGCGGGCCCAAGATTAGGGCATCGTTCTCCAATATGGCATCAATGCCAAAGACTAGCAGAGTCAGTGGCACTGTGATGCACATCAACATGAGTGAGTCCAGCAGGGTTGCCGCCAGTCGCTCCCAAAAACCGACATAGATGGGATAGCTGGATTCATTGCTTGCTGCTTCTGCAACGGGTGGTGGAGGCGTCATTCCCGAGGCCAGTTCCGTAGGGATTGTCTGTTCTTGATGAGCCAAGACTGACTCTATGTTGCGTGGGTTTTGCTCTGCTGCCATTTACTCTGTCCCTGATTAATAATTACTGTTGGGACGATACACAGGAATAAAGCTTGGAACAAGCTGTGCCTGCCGTATTGGCACGGCAGGCAAGGGACTGATCAGCCGAAACGCTGATTGAGATAGCTGATGATGTCGTTGGATTCATACATCCAGGTCACTTCACCGGCTTGTTCTATTTTCAAACAGGGAACTTTCATGGTGCCGCCCCCGTTTTGCAGGGCACTCTTGTGTGGCTCCTGCTTGGCATCCAGGGTGGTGATATTCAGGCTCTGGCGTTTCATGGCTCGTCTTACCTTGACGCAGAAAGGGCAGGCCGGATACTGATACAGGCTGAGGCTACGACATTGTTCATCGATATCCGCCTGCTGCTCGGGTTGCCGCTTAAGGCCCTTGGGTGAAAAAACAAAGTTGAGCAGCAAAATAATCCGCCCCAGGATCCAACGAATAACAAACATAAGCATCCTCTATATAAGCTTGAAACGGCAGGCAGTTTAACTCAGTGGTGGTGAAACTCAAGCCTGGACTTGGAGTTCAAGGGTAGCGATGATTTCATCTTCATCCTCCGGATCCGGCCCTTGCTCAACAAAGCCGAAACCGGCGTAAAACTCTCTTGCTGTTTGGTTTTCATCTGCATAGCAGATATGCACCCGCTGCGCATTTTCCTGGGCGCGGATCTCCTCGAGTACCAGAGCCATCGCGCGGCTGCCTATGCCTTTTTGCTGATACCCTTCGGCTACCATGAAGCGGAATATGTTGTAATCGTCGGGTTTTTCTTCTTCAGCAAGCGATTCATACATCAAAAAGCCTACCGGAGTGTCGTTCAGGTAAATCGCCTTGGGCACATAGAAAGGAAAAAACTGGGCTTCGGCGATGGAAAGCATGTTATCGGCCAGCAGATCGCGTTGCTCCGGCTTGGGTTGAGGAAGGTGCGAATAAGGCCTCGTGGCACTCTGGCTTGCACAGCAATTGGCGTTCAAGGCATCTGACTGAAGACATGCCGGGGCCTGTCGAAGTCGGATAACGCAGAGAGCCTGTTGCTGTTAAAGCCCCGAAGGGCGTGGCTTACAGACCCGTCTGCTGTGTTGTGCTTCTTGCAAAGGACTAAGGCCATTTGCTGCGAACCACGCCTTGCATCCAGGCCTGTAAGTCGACGCAGAGCACACATGGGACTTATTCGCACCTTCCTGTAAGCTCGCCTACGATTTCAAAGTTGTCTCGGGTTATCTGTTGCAGACTTATTGGCATTTGTGGTTATTGGTTTTGGCTGAATTGATTGCCGGCGATAATAACAGCCCTGCAACACTTTACCAGTTCAATAATCCGTCATGAATACGAAAAAGGCTCCCATAGGAGCCTTTCTTAGGTGATTTCAATAGGTTTTAATCGGCATTCAGTGACAGAATTGCCTGAGATGCATCCTGTTTCATCTCTGTCTTGCTGTCGAGCAGGAAGACTCTTTCCGGGGCGACGGCTGCTCTGTCCACCAGGAAGGCCTTGATGGCCTGGGCCCTGGCCTGAGCCAGATTAGCCAGCTCGTTATTGCTGATCTCCTGAGCGCTGAGCAGTTGGTTGTAAAGGCCCATATGCCAGACGGTGAGCAGGGTATCTTCATCGACTTTTTCACCGTCGGCCTTTTCGGCAAGTTTTTGCTTCACTTTGTCTTTTTCCGCATCGGCATCCAGTTTGAGCTGTTGCTCGAACAATTCCACCAGGGCATCTGCCAGCTTACCCTGGGTAGGGAATCGACTGGCGCTCAGCTCGTCCGGTAGGGCTGCAAGCTTGCTGGCCTTGAGCAGTTGCAGCTGCAGTTTTTGCTCTGCCAGTGCCTCACTGTCTTCCCGCAGCGCCACGCTGCCTTCAATGCTCAATTGCAGCTTGGGCCTGTCATCCAGCGCCTTGGCCAGCTTGCTCAGCTTATCTTCGGCGTCAGCGCCCAGCGTGGCTATACCGGGTTGGAAAGCGACCAGGTTCAGCTCTTCATCACTGCCAACCAGACCGGCCAGCAAAGAGAAGGGGGCGGTGACCGCCTTGGTGATGACATTGGTGATGGCGGTCATCACTATGCTGCCAAAGCTGAAACTTGGGCTGTCGAGATCTCCTGAAACCTGTAAGCCAAGATCTATCACCCCATGTCTGTCCTGCAAAAGGGCGATAGCCAAGGTAATCGGCAAACTGGTGGCCAGATCGGAATCACTGGGTTTACCCAGCTTAAGCTGATCTATCACCAGATGATTGTCTCCCTTCAGCTGGTTGTCTTCCAGTTGATAGTTGAGCGCTAAAGACAGCTGGCCTTTGTCTATGTAGTAACCGGCATAGGTGCCCGAATAGGGATTCACCGAGGTCAACTCGACACTCTTGAATACCAAATCCAGATCCAGATAGGGTTTCTCCAGCAGCGGATTCACCTCTCCCCTTAGGGTGACTGGAGCATACTTGTCTATCTTGCCCTTGATATCGACACTGGCCTTGGTTCCCGGGGTAGAAGACAGGTGGCTTATCTTGCCTTCCAGCGCCTCGATACCTGAAGCAAAGTTAGGGGTGAGGGAGTTATCGGCAAAATAGGCCGAGCCGTTTTTGATGGCAATGCTGCCGATATCCAGTTTAAATGCCTTATCTGTCGAGGCCTTGGTGTTGATTTTTTCCTTGGCGGCCGTTTGCTGTGGCGCTTCGTTTTCCTGGCTTTGTTTTGTCTGCGACTGAGCCGCCGAGTTATCACCAGGTGGTTCGGCGCGGATCAGCTCGCCGATATTAGTGCGCTGATCTTCGGTGATCATCACCTTGGCGTATGGCTGTTCCAGCAATATATTGCTGATTTTTAGGCTGTTTGCTTCGGAATCAAAGCTCATCGCATCTATCGCCATATTCTGCCATTTCAGCAGAGGCTCAAATGCCAATCCATCCTTGATAAGCAGCTTGCCAATTCCGGCTTGTCCCTGAAAATGGGCCTTACCCTCGGCGTTGGCAGTGAACTTGCCCTGAGTGCTCAACTTGCCGCTTTCAAGCTGCATATTGAGATAGGGCGTCAGATAGGGCTGGAACTGCTGCAGCTCCAGCTCAGTCAGCGTCAGCTCGCCATTGACAGTGAATGCCCTGGCATCTATCGCGCCGGTGGAGCTGAACTGGCCTTGGCTGGTTTCCGGCTGGGTTTGGGCATCAGAACTCAGTGCCAGTTGCAACTGGTAGTCTATGCTTCCTTCGAGATCGGAACGCACTGGACCTGTGGTGATATCCAATGGGTAGACACGCCAGTGGACACCATCGCTTTGCTGCTGCTCAAACAGGTTGAGATCGGCCTGTTTGAGACTGATTTTGCCAATAGTCAGCAGCCACTGTTTCTCTTGCTCCTGGGCTTTGTTTGGCTCTGCGGCTGTATGCGCTGTGGCTTTTTCTTTCGCTGTGGCCTTATTTAACGCCTCGGTTTCATCTGCCGCCTCTGGTTGGGCTAGTGCTGGTTCCACTTGTGCCTCGGCCGCGGTGTCATCGGGCTTGGCATTTGTGGCAGGCATGGCGGGCATAAAGAGCTGCTGTAAATCCAGGCCTTGCTTATCCAGGCGGGCATCGGCCCACAGGCCTTGCAGCGCCAGTTCGTCGATATCAACATTCTGGTTGTCGCCGTCCACCCGAATGTTATCCAGTGCCAACAGCGGCAACTTGACTCTGGCTTGCTGTTGGTCGGAGAACAGCAGATTTTCCAGAATAAACCGGCCCTTGTGAGTACTGTAATGCAGTTGGTCTTGTTGCTGTTTCAACTGGTACTGGCTTTGGAAGCTGAGTTCACCGTCACTGAGCTTAGCGGCAATAAGCCCATCGGCAAACGGCCAGAAGGGTAGCAGGGAAACTTTGGCCAGTTGCAGCTCACCGCTGACTTCGAGAGGCTGCAGCTGAAACTGTCCCTGAGTCTGCAATTGTCCGTTATCGCTGCCGGTCAACGACAGGGCATAGCGGTTGGCATCTTTCGCCAGTACCGGTTCGTTCTCGTCTTCCGGCAAGCTGAGGCTATAAGCCTTGGTATCCAAAGCTTGCAGGCTGAAATTAAGCTCGTCGTAACTGAGCTCTGTATTGGCGACCTTATCCATATAAGCGAACTTACCCTCTGTTACCCGGATATCCCGGGCAATGACTCTGGGCGGTTCAGAGGCGTCTTCTGTAGCCTCGGCTTGCGGTGTTTGATTGGCTTCAAGGTGGGCAAGCATATCGCTGAAGTTGAATTGAGCTTGGCCATTCTCTGACGCCAGCCTTTGCACATTCACTTGCGGATCAAAGAGGTAGATATGATCTATGGCGATGGCCCCTTGGGTCAGCGAGCGCCAAAATGCCAGCTCCAACTCAAGCTGGCTGAAAGATGCAAAGACTTGCTGTGGGTCGCTCTCCTGCAGGGCGAAGTTATCCAGACGGACTCTGAGAAGGAAAGGATTGATGCTGATATCGTTCAGGCTCGCCTGACGGCCGAGCAGTTGTTGCAGTTGCTTTGGGGCTTGCGACTTTATCACCCAGGGGGCGAGCCCACCAAGCAACAGGGCGTAGAGGCCATACCCGATGAGCAGATAGATGCCTGTTTTGATGGCGAGCGGCGCCCGGCGAAAGCGTGAAAAGAGCTGAGTCAGCACATTGGGCATAGCGGTGTGAGATCCCTTGAAGCAGGTTTGCGGCAAAAATTTGGCGTTATTCTAACGCGTATTCGGTATGCTTTGTAAGTCACTTCTGAACCTATGATTCTTGTTATCTTGCTCGATACATGCATGATACAAAAAGAAAACTTAGCTAAGGAAGGTGTGAATAAGTCCTCGCGGCACTCTGGCTTACACAGCAATTGGCATTCAAGGCATCTGACTGAAGGCATGCCGGGGCCTGTCGAAGTCGGATAACGCAGAGAGCCAGTTGCTGTGAGAGCCCCGAAGGGCGTGGCTTACAGACCTGCCTGCTGTGTTGTACTTCTTGCAAAGGACTAAGGCCATTTGCTGCGAACCACGCCTTGCATCCAGGCCTGTAAGCCGACGCAGAGCACGCATGGGACTTGTTCGCACCTTCCCTAACTCATGTTGCAATGATCAAGAGCGCTTTTCGCTGAACATTGCATTCACAAGAGGGCAATAACCAAGGTTGTAAAGACCTTGAATGCTCAGTATCAGCTCAGCAAACCTGAATCCTGGCAAGGCTATTGCCTTTGCCCGTCTTTATCCTTTGGTTGGGCTGCTGTAGGTGATGGCGGCGATAATGGCACCGCAGGGGTCTTTTATCCAACAAAAGCGGCCGACCTGGGGAATGTCCTCTGGGCCGTAGAGTACATCGCCCCCCAGTGCTTTGGCCTTAATGGCGACGGCGTCGACATCTTTAACGGTAATGTAGCCGGTCCAGTTACTTGGCATAGCCGGCGCCGGGCTGTCCGTGATGCCACCTATGCTGATACCGTCATTTTCTATGATGTGATAGGGGCCTTGTGGCAACTGCATCGTCTTGAAGCTCCATCCAAAAATATCACCATAAAACCGCATCGCCAGCTCAGAATCATTGGCGGTCAGTTCGTGCCAACTTAAGGCTCCATGGGTAGTAAAGGGGGAGTTCATAGATAGGTTCTCCTGAGACTGAGGGGCTGACAATTCGGCTGCGAAGATCGCCGGCCAGCGGATCTTGAGCCGCTTTGAGTTCAGCTTTGAGTGTAGTCGAGTCGGCTGTGCTTTGTGGCTTTCTTGGACTACGAAGAAGAGGGGCACAAGATGCCGGAGCCCGAATTATGGAAACCTTTTCGGCGCTGAAGAATGTGCTAACAGCAAAGTTGAAGGGGGAGGTTAGCTGATGAGCTTGATGTAATCTGCAATCTCAGTGCGGCCCCATTCATGGGCAAACTCAAGGGCTCCCATTTCCTTCATCGTCTGGCCGGTATAACGGATGCTGGTATCTATGCCCGCCTCAACCAACCGCTTCACAATATGGAAGTGGCCATAATGAATTGCGGTAAAAAGGGGATTACGGTCTGGCTCAGAAGTATCGAGCCTTGCGCCAAGGCCGATGAAGTAGTTCAAAATATCTTCGTTGCCATTCGAAGCAGCCCTATGGATTGGGCTGCTACCACTGAGATTGTCTCTACTATCTATATCGGCTCCCAGCTTGACTAGAGCCTGGCACAATTCCAAGTTGTCATTATCAGCCGCAATATGAAGAAAGCTGCCCAATGGCGTTTGTAACTGAACCAGCTCAGTGTTCATTGATAGAAAGTCGATTGCATCAGCGGTTCTCTTCTCCCTGATGCATGCCATGAGTGTCCTTAATTTCAGTATTACTGCTTCGTTCACTTATTTATCCGTCCTGACTTAATGATTCCCTGTGGATATCAAGCCTAGTGTTTTCGAGTGTATTCGATTAATCGACCGCCTCATGCTTGCCGAGTTTTACCGTAAAATACTGGCAAACATTCACAAGTGGCCTGTATACCTAAGGAAGGTGCGAACAAGTCCTCGTGGCACTCTGTTTGTAGAGATAGGCCTAAATTGCAGTTGGCGCTTTGGCAGAAGGTTGCGGCGACTCACTAGGTGCAGAAGTTCTTACTATTAGGATCATCAGGGTTCAGTACTTGTATCCTGAAGTCCGGTGCCAAATTAAACCGTTTTATAACGCTCGATATTCGGTCAGATGTTAATGCAGAACCGAAATCCAAGAAGAATGGGATTGGATCATTATTGATAGCCCACATTTCATTCATTTTCTTGGCTAATTCTCTGGCTTGCTCCCAATCTCCTGCAAATATCTTGGAGTAATCAAAATAGGGCCATGCTGCGATATCATCTTCCTCTGCCGAATCTTCGCTGAAGAGAAAGGATACGCTAATCTCCGAGTGCCAGGGAAACACGCCTACATCAATGATTCTTAGCTCTTTTTTACCAAAATTATCTACCGCTTCCTGCAGTTTTCCTTCTAGCAGTTGCTCAATATTTTCTCTGCTGTATTCCATATCCATTTCTTTTGATGTCTTAATTAAGTTGTATTGGCTTACATGAACAATCGGGCTTCATGCCTGCTTTACCAAGGATGCAAGATGCAGTCCGGTTTGCCTATGTCCAGACCTTTATGGCGAAGAATATCGTAGGCCGTAACCATGTGGAAGTAAAAATTGGGGATGAGGAAGTCATTGATATATAAGGTACCTGGAAGGCCTATGTACGAGCCTTGACCCAGCTCAATGCGCGTTACTTCCGAAATCTTTGAATCATCACACTGTGCAACAAGCAACAGTTGTTTGGTGTTGTTGATATGTTCCAGCGCCTATCTAACGATTCCACATGAGGATGAGCTAAAGGACAAAAGATATGCCTGTCCTGTCTTTTGCGAAAAGATATGCCTGTCCTGTCTTTTGCGCTGTCTTTTGCATCTGACAAGCCCGCTTATGAGGCAGGTCCCGGAAAACATGGTCATGTGGTTAAACCTCACGCCGCTCTCTTCGAAAGAGTTGCAAGGTCAGCCGTCGACACTTACTCGTCAAAGTCCGATGCTCCTTTGCATGTTATGCTTTTGGCGGCCAATTATAGTTTACCCATTCTTCATAAAAATCAACTTCATACTGTAGATTGGTTATTTTATGGGGCAATTTAGCAGCTCTTAAAAACTCTGAAAATTGTGAAACGACTTTTCTGGCCGGGATCCGGGATTTATGAGATATAAACATTGAAAATGTGTACACATCATTTTCTTGAGATTCAAACGTAAAACCTGCAATTTCAGATACTTTGTTTTGCTTTAGTACAAATGTGTTTGAGAGAGTCTCTACAAGCTCTAATTCTATAGGACACTTACTGAGGTGCTTTTTCAAGCATTCCAGCCCCATTACTGCCACTATCTCTATATCGAAATCCTGATCCATGATTCTTAATTCCACATAACGTCCGTCTGATCTTGATGCGTTGCTATTAAATCCAAGAGAGCCATAATTCTTGCACTCACGTCTATAGCCGAATGGCCTAATAAAGAGGCGAAAGACTGATGTTCTCTCAGTGGAAAAATCAATCTTTTAGGGGGCCGACGCTACTGCTAATAGTGGAGTCCATATTGTTCTTACTGTTCTTCTTGATGGCGTCATGTGGGCTGATAATATAGCCAAAAACTAAATAACTGTTCCAAACAGTAGATTACTGCAAAGATATCGTCTCCAAGTAGTAACTTGACGCAGTTATAACACCAAGCCTGATGAGCTGGGCTCCAAGAGCACATGTTAGGAAACCCTTGTGCCACAAGGGTTCTGCATGGTGTAGCACAAATAGGAGCAGTTATTTAGCTATTGACGCCACCGTCGTTTGTTCTGTGTCTATTAATTGCTTGAGCTGCGCCACCCTGCACTTAACCATTTGTGCAACCAACTCTTCAGGAATAGGCTTATTTAAAGGAAATTGAACAGAACCTTTTGCGTATTTGAAGCCCGATAGCTGTTTTTTAAACTCTTCTATTACGTCAGGATGAGGATAAAACCCAACGTGCTGCTTGTAGCCCGCTATCATTATCTGCTTTTCTCTTTTACCACCCTCGACTAAAGCGAACGCTGGAATATTGTAGTTCATGAGCTCACAAATATAGGGAGCACTTTTTCAAATCACAGAGCGTAATTCTTCAAGCACCTTCCGAACGTCAGCCGATTGCGCAGAAATATAATCATCTACTTCGGCAGATTTAAGGTCGCTGTTACTCATAATCGATCATCCCCAATTCCTGTGAACTCCTAGGCATAATGATTCCCTGTGCAGGTGTCGGCCTCCGTGTTTTCTCGTGGATTAGTTAAACCAGAGCCACACTGTTTGCTGATCCAATAGGCAAACAATCACAGGAGGCCGACATGTCTAAAGCTAACACACTTTTTATCGGGTTGGATGTACACAAGGAGACCACTGATGTGACTTGGGTACTAATAGTGTCCGTATTGCTTCAAATGCATATAGCTTAGTACTGTTGCCCTTCAAAAAAATCTACAACTTTAATAAAACGAACACCGGATAATTTTCTCTGAACGATAAAATCAACTACCTTCTGATGGAAAAATAGATAACTTTTAGAACAATTAGCGATTTTGAATATCAATCGTTCGTTTTCTGCTATTTTTTCCAAAACACGGCCGTCTAGAGAAAACTTCATAACTTCTAAGAGTTCATCGTCATCAAAATCGAAAGTTTCAATGGAAGAATTATCACGATCAAGACAGTCAAGCTCTTTATAAAAACCCAAATACCAATAGTTTTCATGCCACACGTTATTATCATCAATATATATTGAAGGATAAATTTGCATCCCATCAATATCATAATTATCCATTTTCAGCTTAACTTCCTTATTAATTAACAAACCAGCAGAATCAACAAACAAGTCCGTTAGTGGCCATCTATTTTTGTCTTCACCCTTAAAACCGTTCAAAAAGAACAAAGGCTTTTCTCCATAAACCAGTTGCTTGAAATGATATTGTCTTTTTGCAGTATTTAAGTCTGGCTTAATGTAAATCTGGTTATCTCCACTAGGACGAAAAGCAATGTAATACTCATCATTATAATTTTTCACTGGTCTATCCTTAATAAAATATCAAGCCGCCCATTATAAAATAGCTTGTTATGTCAAATTTGGTAATTCATCTTTTGCCAAATTAATTAGCTGCTCTAAATACTTTTTTGAAACGCTTCTGATTTCTTTGGATAGAATAAATAACCATTCCTTTCGGCCACGATCTGTATCTAAATCTGGCAGACTTTCTTCATTGATTTGGAACCTTACTTGGTAAAGTTCGGCATGAGCTTGCTTCAATACTTCTTGAAACTTGGATGATGAGAACAACCCGCCAGAAACACTATGTCTTGCAATCTTACGTACGTATGAATCAAAATCTACGTCCCCTTCAATGACTGGTTCACCGCAATGGGATGCTCTTACATATTCACACCAAAATATTATTTCTTCAAATGACTCAATCACTTCTTTGTAGATTGATCGCCGTTCATCCCAGATTTTTTCTCTTTTAAATTTTCTTAGTGCCAATAAAGATCCCAAATACGCGGCGATAAATCCCACAGTCAATAGTGCTATAAATTTAGAGAACTCGTCGATTTCCACTTGCTACTCCCTAGACATAACGCCTCAATCAGCCGACGCGTCAGCGGTCGGCTGAATTGATTTGTTAGGCTTTTCTTGCTTTCTTTCTCGGTCACTCAATTTACTTTCGTTCTTTTCAGAGCGTTCCATTTCGAAGGTTTTCATCCTTTTCATGACGTCACGAAGCATTACAACCGTGATTGGAATGACTGTCATTACAAGCATCATTGGAAGTAATTTAGACGTAACACCTGACAACCCTTCTGAGATAAAGTCTTCTTTGTCTTTGATGTATACAAACAGCGTTGTAACCAAAGCCATCATTGCTGTAACCGTGCCAAGCATTAAACTAATGTCCGAACTGCTACCTCTGTTGACCCGTATATATTCAACAACTTTCTGGACATCCAGACCTTCTTTTTTAACTTCTTTCAATGCAGTAAGAAGATCGCAAAACTCTAATTTTTGCTGTGATGATAAGAAGGTGTTGTCCATAACTTCTTTGATAAGTTCGTTAGCCAGCGACGCTCTGCTATAAAGATCTGTTTCATCTACGGAGTATTTCCTAGCAGTTGCAGAAAACAATGCATCAAGCATACCCTTTGAAGGCATTACTTTTTCGGCTATGGCAGGTCTTATTGCATAGATAATTTCATTATTCGCTGTTGCGACTTTCTGTAGATACTCTCTTCTTTCTCTTTTAGAAAATAGATAGCGAGTTATAAGAGTAACGAACAAGCCGCTTAATACACCGCCCCCTATGCCTACAACCCAAGGATTTGAAAGAAATTCCATCATTTCTCCTAACTTTGATACTAGAGCCTAGACATAATGATTCCCTGTGCAGGTGTCGGCCTCCGTGTTTTCTCGTGGATTAGTTAAACCAGAGCCACACTGTTTGTTGATCCAATAGGCAAACAATCATAGGAGGCCGACATGTCTAAAGCTAACACACTTTTTATCGGGTTGGACGTACACAAGGAGACCACTGACGTGGCCTGGGTTTCTGATAAGTCTGCTGAGACTGTGCATTACCATGGCACAATCCCAACCAACCTGCGTTTATTTGATAAACTCATTAAAAATCAGCAAGGCTCCTGCGGCGAACACAAGTAATGCGAATAACCAAACTCGCGCGGTTCTATTCAAAAGAGTGCAAGGTCAACCGCCGACACTTACTCGCCAAAGTCCGACTGTCAGAGTGTCCTTACCGGAGATTTTTGGGTCTCCGGTAAGGACACTTTTATCTATTTGACAATGGGAATCATATCGCCCTGCTAAGGGGTGAGCAATGCACTGGAAAAGCCACTGCACACGGCCTTAATCACAAAATTCACCGCATGCTAAAAATGCCACGCATTGCGAATCCCTCTTAAGC
>NZ_JBICJO010000047.1:0-1214 GCF_043103185.1 Shewanella sp. YQ_9 | reverse complement strand
GCCACGGTTTTGTATTCAAGCCAGTATCTTCGCTCTGACTCATTGGGTGTCAGCCCGCTGTTATATTGATGTGGTCTCAGCTGACTGTAATACCCCGTCACATATCGCGAAATTTCACTCTTAGCCTCACCGATATCCCGATAGCCGGTCATCGGTATCCATTCTGTTTTTAAGCTTCTAAAGAAGCGCTCCATCGGGCTGTTGTCCCAGCAGTTTCCTCGTCGACTCATGCTCTGCTTAATCTGATAACGCCAGAGCTGTTGGCGGAAGCGGTGGCTGGTATAGTGGCTTCCTTGGTCACTATGGAACATTAGGTCTTTCGGCCTTCCTCGCGCCTCAAAGGCCATGGTTAGAGCCTTGCTTGTTAGCGCACTATCGGGCGAAAATGACATCGCCCACCCCACCGGTTTCCGTGCAAACAAATCCAGAACAACGGCAAGGTAAGCCCATCGTTTGCCTGTCCACACATAGGTCACATCGCCACACCACACTTGATTGGGAGCCGTCACAGCAAACTGGCGGTCAAGGAGGTTAGGGATGGCGACATGCTCCTTGTCTGCCTTTTGGTAGCGATGTTGCGGCACCTGGCAGCTCACTAGCCCCAGTTTCTTCATCAGCCCTGTGGCACGATAGCGAGTTAACCTCACGCCAGCAGTCGTCACCATATCAGCCAGGGTTCTGGCACCCGCTGACCCATTGCTGGCTTCATAGGCCTCCCGCACCAAGCAGTGCAGTTTTACCTGCTTCGAGTCAATGGTGGTAGGTCTGCCTCGCCAATACTTGTAACTGCTGCGGTGAATACCAAATACTGAACAAATCCGTTCTACGCTATGGCTCTTCTTGAGTTTCTCGACTAACGAGAACTGTTCAGTGAGTCTGACATCAAGAGAGCCGTAGCCTTTTTCAAAATGGTGTTCTCTTCTTCAATGCGGCGGATTTTCTTCTCTAGCTCGCGGATCTGCTGTTGTTCGGGGGTGAGCGGTGCGCCTTTGGGGGATACGCCTTGCTGCTCTTGTCGAAGCTGGTTTACCCATTTACGCATGGCTGAATTACTCACGCCCATCGCGCTTGCTGCCTCCGTTACACTGTAGCCCTGCTTCGTTACTAGCTGCGCAGCTTCTAATTTGAACTCTGTACTGAATGTCGGTCTTGTGTTCTTCATTTCTACCACCTTTTTCCGGAAGTGAGTCTATCACTTCGTCTATTCAGGTGGC
>NZ_JBICJO010000046.1:0-23483 GCF_043103185.1 Shewanella sp. YQ_9 | reverse complement strand
CTACACTCAGGACTCGCCAAACGCATCCATGCATAAGGGCCAGCTCGCCTTCCTTGGCTCGCGCTCATGAACTTGTCGCTTCGCAACATTCGCCTTGCTCGACCTTCGAGCCTCGACATCCCTGTCTCGGCTACGCCAATTTGCAACAACGCCAGCGGCGGCTCCGAAGGGGGAATTGGTGCAACTCTTCCCACACAGAGTTGTTTTGAGCTGCAGATATACGCCTAATTCCAGGCACAGGCGGGACTGTGACCGTCGAAAACAAGGATGTTTTCGTCGAGCGCCCAAGGATGGGTTAACAGCGTGTCACAGGATCGCCTGTGCATAAGCCTGCGGCAGGCAATGAGAAACATCCGTCGCCGGAGGCCCTGCCAATACTAATTAGTAACTTTTAGCTAAAAGCTATGATAGCCGCTGTGCCAGCAGCCTAAAGTCGTGGAGCTTCGCCCCACACCCGACCAAGAAGGGATCAACAGCAATCCCCTCTTGGATCTCCCTTGCCGCCCCACACGGTGTCGAAAGCCCCTCGGCCTAATGGCGCAAATAACTACCGCTTCAGACGCTCATCCCTGATTCGACTGGCGCTGCTTCGGCATCCATGCCTCAGCCACGTTATTTGCGCCAACGGCTTTCGGCGACACCGAGGGGAATTTGGTGCAATTCTGCAATCATAGCGTTGCTTGAAATTGCTTATATACCCACAGATATACGCCTATTTCCCAGGCACAGGTGGAAGTGTCACCTTCCGAGCCAGGGATGGCGAGGCCGAGGCCGTTCTCGGACGTCCTGTCCTTCACTGCATTCAGGCTTCCTGCCTATCCGCACCGCAGGTGATGGGCTACATAGTGGCCGGAAACCCGGCAAGCGCCTAATGTGCAACTTTAGGCTGAAAACTATGGTATGGCGTAAAAAACAAAGGCAGCGGAATGCTGCCTTTGGGATCAGAAGATTGAGCGGCCAACGGCCAGCCTGAGTTGCTCCAGCGCTGCCGTTCCGGCGAGTGAGTTGCCGCTGCGGTCAAGCTCCGGCGACCAGACACAGATGGACATGTCACCGGGGATCACGGCGATTATACCACCACCGACACCACTCTTGCCCGGCATGCCGACCCGGTAGGCAAACTCACCGGCGCCATCATAAAGCCCGGATGTAGCCAAAAGCGCATTGAGTCTGCGGCTCTGCAGCGGTGATATCAGCTCTTTGCCATCCATTGCCTTACCGCCTTGGACCAGATACATCATGGCCCGGGAAAGATCGGCGCAGCTCATTTTCAAGGCGCAGTAATGGAAATAGCTTCGCAGCACAGTATCCACATCATTGTTGAAGTTACCGAAGGACTTCATCAGATAGGCAATGGCGGCATTGCGGGCACTGTGCTGATACTCGGAATCGGCCACCACCTTGTCGTAGCAGATATGCGGATTACCCGCCAAACGGCGAACCACTTCCAGCATTCTGTGCTTGGGCGCTCCGAGGCGGCTCTGCAGCAAGTCGGCTATGACCAGCGCACCGGCATTGATAAAGGGATTACGGGGAATACCGCGCTCCAACTCCACCTGCACCAGAGAATTAAATGAGTGACCCGACGGCTCTTTGCCTACCCGGCTCCAGATTTCGCTTTCTTCATATAGTGTCAGCGCCAGTGTCAAACTGAACACTTTGGATATACTTTGAATGGAAAAAGGCTCTAAATAATCCCCTGCCCCCACTGTGGTGCCGTCGGCCATGGTGACGGCAATCCCCAGCTTGTTGGCATTGACCTGGGCAAGGGCCGGAATATAATCCGCCACCTTACCCTGGCCAATCAGAGGGCGAACCCTGTCGAGCACCTGCTCAAGCAAGGCCTCGTCCGGGATTAACTCCACCAAATGTCGTACAGCTCAGTAACTTCCAACTCGCTGATTGGCTGAGCTTCCCAGAATGCCTTGACTGCGCTTCTGTCATCTTCAGTGCACTTGCCAATTCTTTGGGTGGCAATAATGCCTTCCCACTCTCTGTGGCCGCCACCGTGGAAGCCCAAGCCTCTAGGCTCTATGACTTCATCAATAAAACGGTCGACCAGGGGATCTATCTGTTCCTCCGACACAGAGTCGGCAAAACGCCAACTAACGTCAAATCCCAACTCCTGGAATTCATCAACACGCAATTTCTTGCGCAAACGACGACTGCGAATAGCCATACTGCTTCTCCCTCAGGTGTAATTACTCTGTACGTTCGAACATCAGATCCCAAACACCGTGACCCAGGCGCTGGCCGCGAGCCTCGAACTTGGTCAACGGACGGTAATCCGGGCGTGGCACTACAGTGCCATCGCTGGAAAGGTTGCGATAGCCAGGGGCGGCATTCATCACTTCCAGCATATGCTCGCTGTAGTTTTCCCAATCGGTAGCCATGTGGAACACACCACCGATTTTCAGTTTACGGCGCACCAACTCGGCAAAGGCCGGCTGCACTATGCGGCGCTTGTGGTGGCGTTTCTTGTGCCATGGGTCGGGGAAAAACAGCTGCAGCCGCGCCAGAGAATTATCGGCAATGGCGTGCTCCAGCACTTCCATGGCATCGTGATGGAATACTCTCAGGTTGGTGACTCCGGCTTCGCCGGCATCGGCAAGACAGGCGCCCACCCCGGGCTTGTGCACTTCGATACCGATAAAGTTAAGCTCGGGGGCTTCCTTGGCCATGGTCACCAGTGAGGCACCCATACCAAAACCTATCTCCAGCACTGTGTCTGCCTCACGGGCAAAAACGGCGTTCAAATCCAGAGGCTCGGGGGAATAATCCAGCCCCATGCTGCCCCAATGCGCTTCTATGGCCTGGGCCTGGCCCTTGGTGAGGCGACCCTCACGCAGCACAAAACTCCTTACTTTGCGCAGATACTTGCCTTCTTCGTTAAACTCGGCCGTTGTGACTTCGCTCATTTTTGCCCCTAGAGAGGTGTGAAAAAAGAAGGGCATTATCCAAAGTTCACCATACAGTGCAAGCCCTGATGCTGAAAAAGTATACCAACAATCCACAAGAACGAAATAAGTCAATCATTTGGGGGGATCAATCTCCTTGTTTCGCCCCTTGGCTGCGGCTACACTGCGCCGATGAACAAAACAGCTTCTTTCGCAGAACGTATCGTAAAATGGTACGACTTGAATGGTCGCAAGACTCTGCCATGGCAACAGCAAAAGACCCCATATAAAGTATGGATTTCTGAAATCATGTTGCAGCAGACCCAGGTCGCGACTGTTATCCCCTACTTCCAAAAATTCATTGCCCGTTTCCCCGATGTCGTCAGCCTGGCCAATGCCGACACGGACGAAGTGCTGCATCTGTGGACAGGTCTGGGCTATTACGCCCGCGCCCGTAACCTGCACAAGGCCGCCATCAAGGTGCGTGATGAGTTTAACGGCGAGTTTCCAACCGACTTTGACTCGGTACTGGCACTGCCGGGCATTGGTCGCTCAACCGCAGGGGCGGTGCTGTCGCTGTCTTTGGGGCAACATCACCCCATATTGGATGGCAACGTCAAACGGGTACTCGCCCGCCACGGCGCCATAGAAGGTTGGCCCGGGCAAAAGGATGTGGAAAACCAACTCTGGCAGCTGACTGAAGCACTCACGCCCAAGGCCGAGATCCAAAAATACAACCAGGCGATGATGGATATAGGTGCCACCATATGCACCCGCTCCCGCCCCGCCTGTGACCAGTGCCCGGTCGCCCGCGACTGCAAGGCGCAGCTAATGGGGCGCCAGGGCGAATTCCCCGGTAAGAAGCCGAAGAAGGCGATTCCGGCCAAAGAAGCCTGGCTACTGGTGCTGGAACACAATGGCGAGATCTTGCTGCAGCAAAGGCCACCCGCCGGGATCTGGGGCGGCCTCTGGTGTTTCCCCGAGTTCAGCAACAGACAAAACCTGCTGCAAGCCGCCAAAGCCTTGGGGCTTGCAAAACACAGCATCACTGAACTGCCCGGCTTTCGCCACACCTTCAGCCACTTTCACCTGGACGCCCAGCCTATGCTGCTGCGGCTAAAGAGCAAAGTAGCCACAGACACGCTGCTGGACCAAGGTCACAGCGCCCAGAGTAAAGACAGGGTAATGGAACCCAAACCCTGTCTCTGGTATAACTTAAACCAACCTTCCCGGGTGGGACTGGCCGCTGCAACAGAGCGGGTATTGGCCAGCCTGGAACCGAGTCTGACCAAGGAGTAAACATGGCACGCACAGTTAACTGCGTCTATCTCAAGAAAGAAGCCGATGGCCTGGATTTCCAACTGTATCCCGGCGAACTCGGCAAGCGCATTTTCGACAGCATCAGCAAAGAGGCCTGGGGCCTGTGGCAGAAAAAACAGACCATGCTGATCAACGAAAAGAAACTGAACATGATGAATGTCGATGATCGCAAACTTCTGGAAGAGCAGATGGTCGCCTTCCTGTTCGAAGGTCAGGAAGTACAGATTGAAGGCTACGTGCCACCGGCAGAAGATGAATAAGCCGCTATAGCTGTAGCGAGCGAAATGAGAAAAGGCCCTTATGGGCCTTTATCTTTTGCTGTCGCGACGAAATTTATCGGCCAGTTCGTGGCGAATTCAGGCACCATCCAGGGCTCACCGGCGATATACTCGGTTGGCAATGGACTTGGGACCTTACAGCATCTGTGCTGTGTGGACAGCACTCTTGGTACGGTTTGTTTGTGACTGCAGGCCTGTAAAGGTTTCGAGCTTGTCAGTTATAGTGAGATGTTAGTTAACCACTGGTTGACAATCAACAAGCGATTAGGTGGTTCTCGACCAAAAAGATTATAATTTGATATTTCTTTATCCATAATCATCTTCTCTTGTGTTGCCTTATCACCAAAGTCAAAATTGACCACGCGAACTACGCGATCTAGTTCACAAAACTCAGTTTGTTGAATATCAGTAAAATTGGCTGCAGCAACAATCCTATCGTAACTAATCTTACCATCTACAGGTCTTAGTGAGTCAGGCTTGCAAACTTTGAGGTAACAGACAATAGCTATTACAGATTGATACTCACTATTGAGCTGTTCCTTAGTTAACATATTGCTCAATATAGAAAAATAAGAAAGTATTCTCTCAATCTCTCTAAATGATGGCTGGTAGTATTGGACAACTTCTACCAATACGTTCTCGCACTCTCTGAGATTAGTGTTTCGGTTCTCACCTGACATTTCCCGCAGGACATATTGTAAATATCTATAACCATGATCATTATACTGGTCTGTTGCTCTTGGCAGGGTTAACCATACATTGATAAATTTATGCAGGTAGTTAACAGGATTGCTCTCCCCATATTTAGCCTTAATTGACTGCTCTAATTGCACCCGATTAGTGACAAGGATAAAGGTGATTCCCTTAACAGAGAACAGATGTTTTACTTGCTCTAATAACTCAAGGGCAAAATCTGGCCGACAGCGATCTAACTCATCAATAATGAAAACTATTGGCCCCCCATCCCCTTGCTCTGTTGCAAATGTTGACAGATGTTCTTTGAACGCTTTTAGTGCCAACTTGTCCTTTTGGGCATGTTCAAACCTTTCCTTTACAAGATCATCCACTTGGTCTGCAATTAGATTGGATAAATCTTTCTCCACCGCATCAACGGCACTACCATCGATTACACCAGCGGTAACAGTTCTCACTGTCAGTTTTATTGCGCCTCTGGCTAGAGACTTACCAGCCTTAATCGCTTTATCCTTGAATTGAGTTTGCTTTTCTTCATCCGTATTTGAGATCAATTGATACATCTCAGATGCCAACGCCAAAAATGGGTCCTTTTGATAATCATTTTCGAAGGCATCGAAATACACTGACTGAATTTTTTTCTCCCGCTGATGCGACAAGTAACCCCGCCACATTTTGATAAAGGTACTCTTACCCTGCCCCCAACCTGCATCCAGCGCAATCACGGGATTACTCTCAGAATTTTCTATTAATTTGGCTAACCGCTCACCAAATTCTTTACGCTCGAAAATATCAATCGATGGCTCAAATCCAGTCTTATTGTCTATTTGTACTTCTGGTGTAACTATCTTCATATTTTCACCACTTCTATTTACATTCAAAAGCTTAACCATTAGAGCTTAATAAGTTGGATATCGACATCGCTAATCAAGTCGCCATTGTTTTTTTCAAGCTATTACGATAGTAAACCATCTTTAGATAGCAGCCACAGGTATTCCTCGGTTTCTGCTCCGACGAGACGTTTACTCTCGGAAACTACACTGCTCATCACTGGCAGAATTACAATAGCAGTTAACGGGCAACTATGCGCTCAATAAGCTCGCGCCAATGCCAACGTTTGAAACTTTCAAATCCACGTTTGACTATTAAAGTCCCCCAAAAATCCGGGGGACTCTTTAGTTATACAAGTCCAAGCTAGCCTTGTTGCCGCCGCCCCAGCAGGATAAAGCCCGCAGCCAACAGGGAAGAGATAAGGATATACACGGCTATAATGGCCGAGGTTCCGGGCGGGATCAGCTTTATCAGCACACTGACCATCAGGCTTAAATACAGGCTTTCCAGCGCATAATAAAGCGCCGTTGCCAAACCCGCCGAAGCGGAGAAGGCGTGCAGCGCGCCGTTGGCCGAGACTGCACAAGTCAAGGCAATATTGACTCCAATCAGGTACATGGGAAGCATAAAGCCCAGCAGGGTAACGCCAAAGAGCCACTCGCACAGATAGAGGATAAGCCCACTGACAAATAGCCCCGCCAGCCCTCGAAACACTGTGCCGCTTATTCCCCAACGCCCAACCAAAGGCTTGACGAACCTGGTGGTCAGTATCATCACAATCGCCACCGAGCCGAACCAGAGGCTGAACTCGACTTTACTCAGGCTCAAGGTATCCATCAGCACCGAGGGCGAGGTGGAAAAGTAGGCGAAGAAGGTTCCCATTGCCGTTGCATAAGCCAAGGTATAACCGATAAAAGTCTTGGACCCCAGGATGGTGAACAAGCTATTGAAACGAAACGGCTGGGTTTTGGCCGGCCGGGTTTCTGGCCATTTAAACACTGTGTGCACGGCAACCACGGCAGCGAATATTCCCAGGAAGTAAAATATGCCCTGCCAATGCCACTGCTTTTCTATCAAGGCGCCCAGAAACGGTGCCACTGCCGGTACACAAGCCAACACTGAACCCATGATGGCGTAAACGACTACGCCTTCTTCCCTTTCTGCAAATACATCTCTGACCGTGGCAAACGCCGCAACCAATAGTGCAGACGCGCTCAGCGACTGTAACAATCTCAGTCCCAGAAAGTAATCGAAGTTCGGACTTAAGGGAATAGCCAGGCTGGACAATGAGTACAAGACAGCGCCAATAACGACTATCGGCCTTCTGCCAAACTTGTCCGAGAGGGGGCCAAACAGCAATTGCCCAAGGCCTAGGAGTGCCATATACATGGTCAGCGTCAGCTGAACCTGCTCCCTTCCTACCTTGAAACTTGTGCCGATGTCATTCACTGCCGGAAGGTATAAGTCCATCCCCAGTGAAGCAAGCAGATCGAAAGGTACCAGAAGTACCAAAGAGTATAAGAATGAGTAATTCCAGATATTGTTTCTATTCATTTTCGCGTCCAATTATTGCTAAGAATCTATTCAAGCGATAATTGGACTGCCTTCACTGCTCTCTTCATAATCTAACCTCTATTTTGCGGCGCCTTCGCGCCCGCATGACTATAGCGCCATGTTTGAACTCTGCCAAAGAGCAGCAAACCGGCCGGCGCATATTGGCACAAATAACCTTGGTCTGCCACAGCCAAATAACGAACGCCATGTCCGCTGTTTTCAGGCCGGGCGCACCTCTATCGATAGCGCTTCCTCGGCCGTTGGCACCTCAAAATAGGCACTCACCTGCCGAAAGACGGTTTCATTGTCGAACGCTGCCCGCTCCGGGCATTGAACTCTTCTGAGTGCCAGACGCTCGAGACACAACTCATCATCTGCCTCTAAATAGACCAGCAGATGCTGCGCTCCAGCCGCCTCGGCCAGGGCCTTGAATCCATGACGCTGCACTGCGGTATTGGCCGGGAAGTCCAGCACCACATCGACACCGCAACCGAGTAAGGCCTGAATATGTGCGCTCATAACAGGTTTGAGCCGGGCCGAAAACTTGAGATAGTCGCCAAAGTTTTGGATCTCTTGCGGGAAAAGAGCGGCAAGCCACTGATCTTCACTAATACAGACGGCGCGCCGCTCTGAAGCCAACTCTTGCGACAGAGTCGACTTGCCCGCGCCCATCTTGCCGCAGAAAAAGATTAAGGTACCCACTTGATTCATGCCTGTGTCTCCCTTTGAAACTGATAACGATTCTTTACCAATTGCCCCAGCAACAGCTGTGATGACACCAGCTTCAAGTTCACAGAACCAGGCAAGGTATCAAATAGCCGGATCCCGCCCCCCAGCAACACAGGCACTGTGGTAATGGTCAGCTCATCGACCAGAGCGGCGGCAATAAAGGAGCGAATAAGAGCGCCGCCATCGAGATAGATGTTGTGGTACCCCTTTGCATGCAAGGTGCCGAGCATTTCAGTTGCCGAGCCGCAAATTAACTCGGCTTTGCCGGCAAAACCCTCCGGTAATTGCTTGAGACTATTGCTGGCAACAAATACAGGTTTATCGTAGGGCCAGGCATCGAAGGCGGCCACCACTTCAAAAGTGTTGCGCCCCATGAGCAGAGCATCGACCGAAGCCATAAACTCGGCAAATCCCAGATCGCTGCCCTCCGGGTTATCTATTGCCGCCAACCAATCAAGCTCACCATTGGGTCCGGCAATAAAACCATCCAGACTCTGGGCCATATACACCCTATTTTTCATCTAACTACTCCTTCAGGGAAGGTGCGAACAAGTCCCATGTGTGCTCTGCGTCGGCTTACAGGCCTGGATGCAAGGCGTGGTTCGCCGCAAATGGCTTAGTCCTTTACAAGAAACACAACACAGCAGACAGGCCTGTAAGCCACGCCCTTTGGGGCTTTCACAGCAACCGGCTCTCTGCGTTATCCGACTTCGACAGGCCCCGGCATGCCTTCAGTCAGATGCCTTGAACGCCAATTGCTGTGCAAGCCAGAGTGCCACAAGGACTTATTCACACCTTCCTTAGCTCCGAACTCAATAACAGAAAGCCCTGTCGATTATTTTCCCTAAGACTCAAAACTGAGCCGATAGGGCCTGTCGATTGCCTCTCGCAGATCCGCCAGAGAAAATACCCGCTGCAACTCGGCAAACTTTTCGCCGTCAAAATAGACCTGCACCACGGGTAGACTGAAGATACTCATCTGGGCGGATAGCTGCTGGCCAGGGCCCTGACAATCGATATAGGCCGCCTGCAATAGTGGATACTCGTCGGCCAACATGGCGCTTATTCTGGGCTTCAACGCCTGACACACGCCGCAATGCTCGCCGCCGAACAGCAATAATACCGCGGGTTGGCTTTCGAGCAGTTGTTTAAGCTGCTCAAGGGTTTCGATATTCAACATGGTTTCAGCTCACAACTCACCGGCGGCCCAACTACCCGGGCTCTATTGTTTGTATTGGCGCTCATTGTGCCATATCGGCGCTGACTTTCGGTGACTTTCGCTGCCAGTTTACAGGCCAAAAAGAAAAAGGCGCCGACGGCGCCTTCTGTAAAAACTATTGTGGGTTACTGCTTAACCCCTTCAACAACCAGGTCGAGTTTGACGTGAGTGGAAGCCGGGCCCAGATCGGTAGTAATCTTGTAATCCTTAAGGGCAAACTCGGTAGAGCCGACAAACCCGGCGCGATAACCCCCCCAAGGGTCCTGCCCTTCGCCGATAGCCTTGGCATCTATGGTCAGCGGCTTGGTGACCCCATTGAGGGTAAAGTCACCGGTAATCGCCAATTCGCCATTCCCTTTGTCCTCCACCTTGGTAGACTTGAAGCTGGCCTTGGGATACTTGCCGGCATTGATGAAGTCGGCCGAACGCAGGTGCTTGTCCCGCTCGGCATGGTTTGAATCCAGGCTTTGGGTGTTGATGGTCACATTCACCTTGGCATCTGTCGGGTTGGCCTTGTCAAAGCTGAAGCTGCCTTCAAATTCGTTAAAACGCCCGACCACAAAGCTATAGCCAAGATGGTTGACTCTAAAGTTGATAGAGGCATGGGCGCCCTGAGTATCAATCACATAGTCGGCGGCATTCACGGCGCAAGGCAATAACAGGGCGCTGCCAAGCAAACCGGCAAACAGGGTCTTTTTCATTTTGCTATCCTCTCTTGAGTTTAATCATCCTGACGAGTGTCTGATCTTTATCGATAAAATGGTGTTTCAGCGCCGCCAAGGCATGCAGCACCACCAAGGCTATCAAGCTATAGGCGGCGTATTTATGTATCGCCCCGGCGATATCGGCCTGATTGTTAAACAGCTCACCGACACCCGGCAGCTCAAACCAGTCAAATACCGTGATACCCCGGCCATCGGCGGTGGAGATCAATATGCCGCTCAACATAATCAGCAGCAGCAACAGGTAGAGTCCCCAATGCATCAAACGGGCCGCCTTCTGCAGTAAAGGCTTGTCCGGTATCGCCTGTGGCGACGGGCTCAGCAGTTTCCACAACAATCTGACCAGGGTAAGCGCCAACAGCAAAATACCGATACTCTTGTGCAGATGCGGCCCCTTCTGATACCAGGCACTGTAATAGGTCAAATCAACCATCCAGTAGCCGAGCCCAAACAGGCCTATCACGGCAATGGCCGATAACCAGTGGCTCAAAATGCTGACAAGGCCGTAGCCCTGACGAGTGTTGGCAAGCATTTTCTATCCTTAAGCTATGTCTTAAGCTCATCATATGGAGGCTAAATGAAAACTAAAATCATTAAATATTGGCCATTTCTTTCGAAATTTTAGAAAGTAGGACAAAAGGTGGGCTTAAAGAGCCACAGTGATGCGGGTAACACGGCAGATTGCGGCAAAGATAGTTTGATGCAATAGGCGGCCTGCTGGCTTTTCAAGCGATATCAGTTTAATTTCAGCTCAAAAAGCCCAATTCTGAGCATTAACTGAGCGAACACAGGATTTATGCGGAAAAAGCACTTGCAGGAAAAAATTCAGAACTATATTATACGCGCACTCCGAACGACACGGGCCTCAACTCCCGGTTCGAAGTAGATGACTGGCACTCAGTTCAGTTGCCCGAATAGCTCAGTTGGTAGAGCAGCGGATTGAAAATCCGCGTGTCCCTGGTTCGATTCCGGGTTCGGGCACCACAATTTAGCCGGCATAGCTCAGTTGGTAGAGCAACTGACTTGTAATCAGTAGGTCCCGAGTTCGACTCTTGGTGCCGGCACCATGAAACAGCAAAAACGCCACTCACTGAGTGGCGTTTTTGTTTATATCATTCCCGCTGACTTCAGCCATGGTTTGACCCGATTTCTGCGGCAGACCGCCCTTTCCCTCTCCCTTTGCGCTAACTCATGGCTTAACCTAAAGCCGCTTTGCTTAAGCATAAAAAGCCAGCTAACCTTAAGGATAAACACTCGAAAAGGTCATTTTAATGCTTGAAGGAACAGCAAGTTATGAAATTCACTCCTGCAGTAATTGCCTAAACAAAAAGGAGTTGGGGTTTGATTTCTCAATGGCTTTTCAACCCATAATAAACATCAAAAATAACAGCGTGTTTGGCTATGAAGCACTGGTTAGGGGATTAAACAATGAGGCGGCAGGCCAGATATTTTCCAAGGTCAATGACCACAACCGCTATATCTTTGATCAGATGTGCCGGATAAAAGCCATCTCGCTGGCCTCGCGGCTTGGCATAGACTCCATGTTGAGTATCAACTTTCTCCCCAATGCCGTATATAAACCCGAGCGCTGCATTCGAACCACTCTGGAAGCGGCCAAAAAGTACAACTTCCCTACCGAGAGGATCATGTTTGAATTCACTGAAGTGGAGAAGATTGAAGACAGCAATCACGTTAAACGTATTGTGGAATGCTATCGAGCCCTGGGCTTCATAACCGCCATAGATGACTTTGGTTCCGGGTATTCAGGGCTGGATCTACTGGCAAATTTCCAGACCAATATCATAAAGCTTGATATGGCGTTAATCCGGAATATAGATACAGACAAAGTTCGCCAATCGATAGTGACACATTGCCTGAGCATGTTTCAGGATTTGGGCATCATCCCTTTGGCCGAGGGAATAGAAACCCAAGGAGAATGTTTTTGGCTCAAAACAGCAGGAATCGAACTGATGCAGGGCTACCTTTTTGCCCACCCGGGTTTTGAGAGCTTGCCCCGGGTCGATTTCTCCAATCTCTAAGCCACAGGTTTGTAGTGCACTCCCTATTTATGGGAACTTGTGCCTCTATCAAAAACCAAACACAAACTACATCTATACACGCCTTTCAGCCTGAGTAATTTTTGCTACCGTAAATTTCAATTTAAAGATCATTGCCTTATGATTCTTGCCAATTTTTCAGGGCGAAGACAATGGGTAGCGTAATAACACTTGATGGTTATGCTCAAAGATTTAAGCGGGTAAATGCCATAGTTCACTTCCTGGATGATGGGTTTAAAAAACCCGCGTATCGCCAGTACCTCAAGCTGTAACCGGGTTAACCCCCAATCCCTATTTCGCGACCTCGATATTGATAGTGGCCAACGCCTTTCGACTGCGATGAAAAAGCCATTCGGGCTTGAGCCAGCCGTCATTGACTTCTTTATGACACAAGAGTGTTTGGGTTCGTGGCTGAGACATCAGCTATGACGAGATCCCCGAGCCAAAAGGCTCGGGGAATTGAAGCAAACGGCTATTACCGACCATGAGCAGTTAAGTCACCAAGGAGGGCTAAACTCTCGCTGTTACCAACTGCGCATCTTATGGCCTTTCAGCGCATAGAAGAGGATAAACAGATAACAGGGCAAGCCTATCCAGTAACCCAACTGCACATTGTCACTGAAGTGGGCAATCTTGCCGAATATCAGCGGCAGTATGGCGCCACCTGAAATACCCATGATCAGCAGCGCCGAGCCCTGGGCCGTGTACTTGCCCAGCCCTTCCAGCGCCAGCGGCCACACAGAGGGCCAAACCAGAGCGTGAGCCAGGCCCATCATGGCGACGAAGGTGACTGTATCCGGAATAGTTGGAATACCGCTCCACCCCCACAGCAGCGACGAGATAGCATGGCTCTCGGCCGATGAGAAGATGATACCAAAAATGCAAGCAATACCCGCCAATGCCGAGGCGAGCAAAGCCTTTTCCTGGCTGATAAAACGTGGAATACAACTAACCCCCAAAAGGTAGCCGATAACCATAAACACCATGGTGTAAGAGGTCAGGGATGCGAAATTGTTGACGCCAAGGCTGGCACCATAGAGGCCTATGGTATCACCGGCAATCACTTCAACCCCCACATAGGCAAAGATGGCTATGGCGCCCAGGATCACCTGAGGGAAATGCACTATACCGCTCTTGTCGGCGTGCTCTCCCTCTTCTCCCTCAAAGGCGATTTCAGGCAAAGCAGAAAACTTCACCAGTGCGATCAGTACCACAAGCGCCAGCGTCATATAGATATAGGGCATCACCAGACGTGAAGACAGTTCGCTTATTTGGGCTTCTCGCTCGGCCGGGGCCATGGCAGCCAGATGCCCGGCGGTGAAGCCTTCCAGATCAGCCAGTACCAAAGCGGTAAAAAGAATAGGCACTATCACACCGGCGCCCTTGTTAATCAGCCCCATGATGGAGATCCGCATGGCGGCGCTCTCCTTCGGACCAATATGCACCACATAGGGGTTGGATGCCGTCTGCAAAATGGTCAGGCCGGTTCCCAGTACAAAAAGCGCCAGCAGGAACATTAAAAAGTTGGCGCTGAAGGCGGCAGGAATAAACAGCACAGAGCCGACTGCCATGATCCCCAGCCCCACCGCCATGCCATTGCGATAGCCGGTGCGACGCAGGATCGACGACATGGGCAGCGCCATCACGGTATAGGCGATGTAGAAGGCAAAGGTGACAAACAGTGCCTGAAACTCATTGAGCTCACAGATGATTTGCAGAAAAGGGATCAATGAACCATTCAACCAGGTCACAAATCCAAAGATGAAAAACAGCGCACCTACGATAGTCATAGGCAGAAAACTGCTTCTTGAGGCTGCGTCAGCCGGGGTAGCAACTGTCATGTTCATAAACCTGCTTCTTATAGTAATTTATTGTTTGGCAACCAAATTTATCGGCGCCCCATCCATCTTGAGTGGTGTTTAACGCTTGAAACCTTGATGCCGCGGCAGCTTTATACACGGCTTTGTTTCAATAAAGTTACGTCATAATAACAAAAAAGACAACGCTGTCATTAATTTTAAACCAGACAGATGGCCGCTTGTTCGGCGAGCTAAGGAAGGTGCGAATAAGTCCTCGTGGCACTCTGGCTTGCACAGCAATTGGCGTTCAAGGCATCTGACTGAAGGCATGCCGGGGCATGTCGAAGTCGGATAACGCAGAGAGCCAATTGCTGTGAAAGCCCCGAAGGGCGTGGCTTACAGGCCTGCCTGCTGTGTTGTGCTTCTTGCTAAGGACTAAGGCCATTTGCTGCGAACCACGCCTTGCATCCAAGCCCGTAAGCCGACGCAGAGCACACATGGGGCTTGTTCGAACCTTCCCTAAGCCTCAAACCCGAATAAACAACTGCCTGCGATACATCCACCAGAGCAGCAACCATTGCACCCCGAGCATGGCCAATACACCAAGCAGTGGTTGCCAGTTCTCGGGGGCGCTATTGATAAAACCACCAAGCAGACTTTCGCTGCTATAGCGCCACTGAACCAGACTGGAAGCGAGATAGATTATGATGGCGTTGCAACCAATCACCACAAAGGGGAAACCCAGCCAACGCAGCCCAAGCACATCGATAACGGCGTAGAACAACGCCAGCAGCAACAGACTCCAACCGCTGCTCACCAGCACAAAACTGCTGGTCCAGAGATCTTTATTAACCGGGATCAGAGGATTAAGCAGCCAGCCAAGCCCCAAACAAACAAGCCCGGCCAGACACAGCAAACCTACCCTGCCCCAGGCTGAAAAGCTTTGCTGCTGCAAAAAGCGGCCCACAAACACACCGGCCAAAGCATTGACCACTGCGGGAAGGGTCGATAACAGGCCTTCCGGATCATAAGGCTTATGTTGGTAACTGATCCCGGGCAGGAAATGACTGTCTACCCAGGCGTTGATGGAACCGGCGGCGCTGAAGTCCCCGGCACTGCCACCCGGGACCGGCAGCCACAGCTGCACCATGGCGTATCCCAGCAAGATAGCGACAGCAGCATAGATCTGGGTTCTGAGCCCTGTGTGCCACACCAGCATGGCGGCAAAAAACCAGGCGAAGGCGATACGCCCCAAGACGCTGGCATAGCGTATCTCATCCAGGGCCGCCGGCATACCCGTCCCCCAGCCGTGGTTGTAGAGCACGCCAAAAAACAGCAGTAAAGCCAAACGCTTAACTGCGTGCTTATATTTTGGGAGTCGCTCGGCAAACGCCAACTTGTCCAGACGCTTGGGAGACAAACCCAGGGCAACGCCGGAGAGGAAGATAAACAGCGGGAAGATAAGATCGTAGAAAGTAAAACCATGCCAACTGCTGTGGTGCATCTGGCCATCGAACCAACGCCAGCCACTCCAAGTAGTCAGCAGCAAGAGGGCGGCAAACAGCGCTTCACCGCCGAGGATCCAGAACATGTCAAAGCCCCGTAGCGCATCGAGCGACATCAGCCTGGGCTTGTTGGCGGTCTCAGTTGCCGCCGCTATCTTTTCAGTCATAGGGCTTCCCTGTTGTTATTATCTTTATCCGGGTAAAAGCTGCACTGCTTATGTGAAGAGGGTTAATCGCATTCTTGGCGCAACGGCTTATTTCAGCGCACACTTTCCTCGGCGGCGTAAACCAATTGACCGCCGATATAGGTGCTTTGCACCTTGAGTTCATTATCGAGCACCAGGAAATCGGCACGTTTGCCCGCAGCCAAGTGGCCTTGCTGCTCGAGCCCAAGAAATGCCGCCGGATACTCGCTCGCCATCCGCATGGATTCTTCAACACTGAGCCCCAGCAGAGAGACAGCGTTTCGCACCGCGGTATTCATATCCAGCACACATCCGGCCAGCTCTCCTGTGATGGCGTTGAGTCTGTCGCCCTGGCGCAGCACTTGCTGGCCAAAGAGCTCAAAACTGGCATCTTGATCCAACCCCACGGGTGGCATGGCGTCCGTCACCAAGAGCATCTTGCCTTTGGCCTTGGCGCGGATGGCCACCTTGGCTGCGGCAGGATGCACATGGTGACCATCGACGATAAGGCCACACCAACTGGCCTCGTCCTCTATGGCGGCGCCCACCATACCCGGTGCTCTGGAGCCCAAGGGCGACATGGCGTTGTAGAGGTGAGTAAAACCGCTGGCACCGGCCGCCAGGGCCGAACGCACGGTATCATAGTCGGCATTGGAGTGACCTAGACAAACACGGACACCGGCCTCGACCAAGGCACTGATAACCTCAGGCGCCACATTTTCCGGCGCCAGGGTCACCAAGCGAACACCCAAGTCCTGACGGCTGAACAATGCCAGCTCGGCATCGGAAATTCGGCGGATATACTGCTGTGGATGCACGCCTTTCTTCGGCACAGACAAGTGCGGCCCCTCAAAATGTATCCCCAACACCCCTGTGCTTTGCCTGGCTATCGCCTCGGCCACCGCATCGGCCGCGCGGTTCATCACTTCGATCCTGTCGGTGATCAGGGTCGGCAAAAAGCCTGTGGTGCCGAACCTGGCGTGGGCCCGGCCTATGGTTGCGATACACTCGAGCGTAGGCTCGCCGTTAAACAGCGCGCCGCCACCGCCATTGACCTGCACATCGATAAACCCGGGTACGACCAGGCCTTGCAGGCGGATAGCATCTGAACCTGCCGCAGAGCCCAAGGCCTGCAGATGGCCGTTCTCCACAGCAAAGCTCAGATTGTGATGATATTGCCTGCCATCGAACAAGCGCTCGGCGATAAAGGTTTGCGTCATTCTCTGCTCTCCACTGCGTTGTCCCGTTTAGACACGTCGGCCACTTTAATCAAAGGGTTTGGGTGACTTTCTTAAGCCCGGCCGGTTGATCCGGATCTATGCCTCTGGCTATGGCCACAGCGGCCACATCGATATAAAAACGCTGCAGCAATGCCAGAGGCGCCACTCTAGGATGAACCTCATTGGCGGTTTGCTTGAGGTGAACCAACTCAGCGCCGCGGCGCCCGACTTCGGCTATCTGCTCAAGATGGCTGGCATAGGATTCATCGGCCACACAGACATCGACTATTTTGAGGTGGTTCTCCACCAGAGTCACAGGGCCGTGGAGAAATTCGGCGCTGGAGAAGGCCTCGGCATGGATAGAACAGACTTCCTTGAGTTTGAGCGCTATCTCTTTACTGATGGCATAACCCAGTCCTCGTCCCAGCACTACCAGGTTGTTGCTGTGCTGCAAAGATTCGGCAGTCAGTTGAGGCTCTGCATCCACAGCCGCCTGCAGCGCCTGGGGCAATTCATCTAAGGCGCGGGCCAACTCAGGGCTCTGGGTCCAGGCAGCAGCCAGTTGCAGCAGCGCCGACAGGGTAGCCAAATAGCTCTTGGTGGCGGCCACCGCCTGCTCCTCTCCGGCGCGAAGCGGCAATACAAGATCGACTATGTCCTTAATGGGGGCGGTTTCATCATTGACCAGCGCCACGCAAAAGGCACCGGCTTCGCGGGCCATCTTGGCCTGGGCCAGAATATCCGGGCTGCGTCCCGACTGAGAGATGACTATCACCAGACCACCGGCCAACTGCAAGCGCTTGCCATAGACACTGGCCACCGAAGGCGCGGCGGCAAAAGTAGGCACACCGGCCTCTATTTCAAACAGATACTTGGCAAATACCCCGGCGTGATCGGAAGAGCCGCGACCCACAATCATCACAAACTTGGGAGCAAACTCGCGCAGCCGCTGCCCCAGTGCTCGGGCTAACCGGTCATTGGCCTGCAACTGGTTGGCAATCTTCTCGGGAGCACTGCGAGCCTCGCGCTCCATTATGGTATGGGTCATGGTTTCACCTTTGCTAAGTCGTATGCGCCGGCATCGGCCGGACGGGCTGAAAATTGCGAGTCTTGATGTTGGTGCATGGCAAAGTGCACGGCACCGATTTCCGGTGGCGCCAACACGGGGGCGATTCGTTCGACCACATCGTCGGCCAGCCAGGGCCTGAGCGGCTCTGCCAGGCCGCCTATCATGGCAAATCGCGGTGGATTGAGTTCAAACAGGCGCCGTGCCAACCGGCTGATATAGTCGGCACCTTCGCTGACTATAGCGGTAGCGGTATCATCGCCCTCGGCCGCACAGGACAGCACTATTCTCGCCAGGGCGGCATAACAACTGGAGGAGCGTCCGGCGAGGTTTTCCACTATCCCCAGGGCATCTGTCACCCCGAAATGGGCCAGCAGTTTGGCGCCAAGGGCTGTTTGCGGCGCAAAACCATCGAGTGATAACAACACCTGCTCCGCGGCTTTCAAGCCCATCCAGGCGCCGCTGCCCTTATCGCCCAGAGCAAAACCATGACCACCGAGAGACAATTGCCGTTCTCCCACATGGGCATAACCACAGGAGCCTGTGCCTGTGATGATGACGGCACCATCTTCCCCCTGGTGGGCGCCTATGCAGGCGGTATGCAGATCTGTGGTCAGGTACATGGCGGCAAAGGGATGCCTCCAATCGAGGATCTCCTGATAAAGCCTGGGAATATTGACACCGGCAAGCCCGAGACCGGCCACCATATTGGCGCAATCGGCTTGCTGCAGACCGGCATCGGCCAGGGCCAAACCTGTAGCACTTATGATAGAGTCGAAAGTTTGGCTCAGACCGTGTAAAGGATTGGCCCGACCGGCAACTCCGGTTCCCAGCACACCCTTTTGCCGGCAGTAGACGGTTGCCCGGCACTTACTGCCGCCGCCGTCTATCCCTATATACACTTGTGTATCCGGTGTCGGGTTTTCCCCCATGGCAGACCTCTTTCTGTTTCTTTTATGGTCACGGCGCAATCTGGCGCGGCGGAACACTGACAAATCGCTGCAGTAAGGCGCCTTTCAGGATTAACCCGGTGACATTCCACTGAGCGGACTCAAGTTAAAGCTATCGTTAACCATGTGGTTAAACTAATGTTACATTAAAAATGACAGCGTTGTCATTTTTTTTTAATCAGCAGAGATAAATCGACTCATGGCTAGGACTTTGACTTGATTAATATATTGAAAATTAACCAATAAATACTCATTAAGCCATTATCTTTGAGCGACTCAGGCGTCCTTAACTACTCTTAAACGCCACTCAAGTATTAAAACCAGGCATTAAAAACCAGGCATTAAAATAAGTCAGGCAGCGTGGACTGGCTTTATCTGTTAACGCCAGCCCATATCAGTACCTGCTTAAAGACTAATTCAGTGGCTGAACCCGGCTATAGCGGCGGCCATCGGGTGAGACACTGCGAAGCTCAAGCGGAGCTGCAATTACCACAGGGCCGCGATACTCCTGCCACTCAGCTCCTGGTCGGCGATATTGGATCTTGAGCCCGGGAAAGATGATATTGGCCTCAAGCTTGCCATCCTTGATTCTGCCGCCCGGCAGCGGCAAACGGTAATGCACCCCGGCCTTATCCAGCTTGGCCAGCTCCTTATGCCCCAGGATGTTGGCCAGTCGATGCCAATCCTCTGCCTGCGCCTGTCGCTGCTCGGCACCGAAGTGGCCGGAATCCTGGCTGTAACTTGCCCCCTGATGCCGGTAAGCCAGTTCCCAGTCCGGCTTATGCCAGGCCTTTTCAGCCAAAACCAAGAGGCGAGGGAAAATCATATAGGCTGCGGTCGTGTCGCTGCGAATCGTCTCGCTCCAGAGTTGTCCCTGCAGGCCTATAAAGCCCCTGCCCGGCGCCATTGGGCCGCTGAGACGCTTTCCTTGTGGGCTGAGTTGCTCTGTGTCATCGGCGACAAAAGGCCTGGCCTCAATATCGCCCCACTGCTCGGCATTGGCCGGCAGGTTATCCGGCATAAAGCTGTGCAACTTGCGACTGTTGCTGCTGCGACTGGCCCAGTAATAGCCGGGCTCTTTCGGATCGGCAGCCGGCGGCATATCGAAATAGAGTACTTCCGGGTTAGACAGCACAGTATCCCAGCCGAGATTGGCCTGGGCATGCGCCCGCTTGAAGCCGCCGTGGGCGACTATGTCCCAGATATTGCTTTGCACCGGACTCGGCATATTGGCCGGGTTGACGTGACTCATGCCATCACTCCAACCGGCCGCCTCTATGCCGCGCTCGGCCAGCATCTGCGATACCCGCTCAATAAAGTAGGCGCCGAGAGCAGATTTGTCGGCCACCCGCTGCGAATTGGTCGCAATAAAGCGTTCACAGGCCGGCGAGTCGAGCCAGGCACCGGCGGTCTCATCGGCACCTATGTGGTAGCGCTTAAGCGGTACTCCGGCGGCCTGATGCAGCTTGGCAATTTCATCTATCACCTTAGCGACAAAGGTGTAACTGGACTCCATACAAACATTGAGCGTGTTGTCGTTGTAGTACTGAATAGAACTGTAGACAGTGGCATCCTCGGGATCCGCCAGCAGATATTGGTTGGCGGCCTGACTGTCGCCCTGAGCCAATAGCTTGCGGCTACGGGCCTGCATCGATTTGATAGCGGCGCGGGAGTGCCCCGGCATATCCATCGACGGGATCACCTGGATCTGTCTTGCGGCGGCAAACTTGAGAATGTCTATATAGTCCTGGGTCGTGTAGTACCCGTTGACCTGAGTCTCAGGATTGGGGCCACTGCCCAGTTGCGGCAGCAAACAGCGGTTTTCGTCGAGATCATGGCAGCGCTTGCTGCCAATCTCGGTCAGCTCCGGCAGACCGGGGATCTGCAGGCGCCAGCCTTCATCGTCGGCCATGTGCAAATGCAATACGTTGAGTTTATAGGCCGCCATCTGCTCCAGCAGGCTCAACACAAACGCCTTGGAATGGAAGTTGCGGCCAACATCCAGATGCATGCCGCGAAACGGGTATCTGGGGCCATCTTGAATGCGCAGCTGCGGCAGTGCTATTGATTGGGTATCATCGGCAGGCAACTGCAGCAAGGCTGCAAGACTCGCCAAGCCATAGGAGTAACCCGCGGCGTCTGCGGCGGCCAGGTTAATTCCGCCGGCCTCAATCTCGAGTCGATAGTGCTCGCTTTGCCCTTCCTCAAGAGGCAGCAAGTTAAGCGCCAACCCTTGCTCGCTCTGGCTTACACCCAGCCTTTGCAGGCGCAAGAGCGCCGCCTCGAGTGATTGCAGCTCGACTCCGGTAGCTATGTGGCTCGGGTTAAGCTTAATCCCGGCATTGAGGGTGACAGGTGTTTGTTCAAGCCAAGTCACTGAATCCGGCTTAGGAATAAGGCTTGCCACCGCAAGGCCGGCATCATCGGGAGTATCGGCATTTTGGCCGAAGACGACACTGGCGGTATCCCAGGGCAGCTTATCCTGTGAGCTGCGGCGATATTGTTTCTCGGCATCCGTGTAAGGCTGCACATAGGGAAGCAACTCAAGCCCGGTATCCGGGTCTTGCTTAACTTCAGTGCTGGCGATGACCTCCGGCTTGAGCCCCTCAACCACCATGTAATAGTTGGGCATGGCATCAATTTCCGACAGCTGCCACAGCTCACCGCGAAAATTGATGATTTCGCTGACACCCTTTTTGAAACCGCCGAAAGCGGCGGTTGGCGTCAGACGATGCAGATCGCCCTGAATATGCTCTATATGAAACTCAGGCGAGGCAACCGAGAGTACCGGACGCATCTGGCTAAAATAGATGGCCCAGTCAGAAGCGCTGAGATCTTCGCTCGGAGTCAGGCGAATTTGCGCCTGGAAACAGCGGCCTTCGGCACGGCTCGGGTCGCAGTTGTCATCCGGCACATTGGACAGCACGGCATATTTCAACTGCAAACTCTGGGCAAAGCTATGCAGCTTATTCTGAGTCAGCTCTTCGTTCGAGGCTTTTGACGAAGAACCGGCTTGGCTCTGCCCTGGTTCAGTCCCGGTTGCCGGCGGCTTGTCAGAACAAGCCGTCAGCCCCAAGCTCAAGGCAATGGCTAACGCCGCGATAGTTAACTTCATTCCGTTACTCTCCTGTCCTTATTATTGTTTTCACCATGATGCCATATTCCCTGTCGACTCAAGCAGTGGCTGTCACCTCAACAAGCTATGTTGAGTGACAACCGGGATAAAAAAATGGCCAGGTACTGAAATCAGCACCCAGCCCACTCTAGTTTCCGGGGAGAGACTACAGTATTGAAAACACAGTTGCGCAGCCGCCCGACAGATACTCAACTGTGGAAGGCATGTAAAGGAGACCTCATCCTCGACATGCAGACCTTACAAGACAACATGGCCATGGAAACAATAGTCACACAAGCAATGACAACGCTGTCATTTCTAAACATACACAAGTACAAACCTTATTTCTACATTTTTTTGACAATTTTTATTTTCCCAAGCCCTCTTGAAAACAGCGCTTGCGAACATATTTTTAACAATGACATCCAGTTTGACCACTGTTAACATCCGCAGCATGCTTGGGGTCACAAGCCAATAAGTCTCAAGCTGAACTTTTTACTGGTTTGCGGTACTAATACAACCGAAGAAGCGGTTCTGGCGCCGATATTTCAGTGACGATTTATTTTCCGGTGCGTCAGTTGATTGGCTGACGGAACCTCAAATAACAACAAGGATAAAAAGACAATGACAGCACAATACGTCCCGCTCAACAACGGCGCACACAAGGCTCTGAAAGTCACTCCAGGCATAGATTTCAGCGAATTTGAGAAGCACCATATGTTGCCCTTGCTGGTGCAGGAATTTTTGCCTGCCGCCACCAGCTTCCCGATCATTTTCGCCAAGAACAGCCAAAGTGGAGAATTCCAGCCGGTTGCCATCACCTCTCTGAAACCTGAGAGCAACTGCTTTATCAAGGACAACACCTGGACCCGACGTTACCTGCCAATGCAGTGCCGGATGCAACCTTTTGCCGCCGGAGACTCCAGCCAGGAAAATGTACTTATCGGTATCGATGTCAACAGCAAGCATGTCAGCGAAGACAAGGGCGAAGCCCTGTTTACCGAAACCGGTGAGCAGACCGAATTCCTGAAAAACCGCATCGAATTTATCGGCAACCTGATTGAGTACCGTGAAATCACCAAGCAGTTCGTCAAGACCCTGACCAGCCATGAATTACTGCAACCCAAGACTCTGACAGTAACCAACAAACAAGGTGAAAAGAGCAATATAGATGGCCTCTATATCGTCGATGAGCAAAAGCTCAACGCCCTGAGCGATGAGGTTAAACTGGAATTTGCCAAGCGCGGCGTCTACTCACCGGTTTATGCTCACCTGTGCTCGCTGAACCAAATCGACTTGCTGCTGGATTAATCCCAGCACAGAGATAAAAAGGCTGCCTTGGC